>NZ_SOFC01000019.1:0-84510 GCF_004402825.1 Cryobacterium sp. Hz9 | reverse complement strand
TTCCCAGAGCGATTCAGCACGACCCAGGCACCTAAGATTCTCTCCATTCCCGAGACGGCATGGATCAACAAACCAGCCGACAAACCCACCGAGAATGACCGCCTCGAACTAGCTGCCTAAACTCCCACTGGTCTCATCCGCCTTGACAAGTTCCGCAGTGGCGAGTTCCTTGAACAAGTTCAACAGCCAGAGCTTCTGATTCGAGGCGACTCCGTGCGCGGGATGGGAAGGGTTTGGGAGTTCGGCCAGTGCATTGATGAATGCACATCCGCGGGTGTTGGTCTCACTCCAGGTGCACAGCGCATCGAAGGGCGCAGTGACGGCCTCGACCGGAGAGTCGCAGGTATCGACCGTGGTGCGGACAAGTGATCGCCAGCGCTGGTCACGTTCCTCGAGGTAGGTCGCCACGAGGTGGTCTTTCGAGCCGAACTGGTTGTACAGGGTCCGCTTCGTCACACCTGAGCGTTCGGCGATCAGATCTACACCGACCGCTGTAATCCCGCGGTTGTAGAACAGCTCGCCAGCAGCCGCCAGGACGCGATGACCAGCAGCCGTCAAGTGCTTTGCTTCCCGCATCGGACACTCCTTCACCGATCGGTGTGCACTAGGTTGTCTTCACAGATCAGTGTACCGATAAGGAGATTAGACGATGAGTGTTTCCAAGACTATGCGCGCCGTCCGGATCGCAGAACATGGAGGGCCGGAGGTTCTTGAGCTGACAGAGGTGGCCGTGCCTGCTCCGAAGTCAGGAGAAGTGCTGGTCCAAGTCAGCGCCGTGGCGCTGAACAACACCGACCTGTGGACTCGAGCGGGGGCATATGGTCGTCCGGAAGACCCAAAGGCGCTATCGGGCTGGCGCGGTCCGCTCGACTTCCCGCGCATCCAGGGCGCCGATGTCGCTGGCCGCGTCGTTGCCGTTGGTGCCGATGTGGACGAGGGTCTCGTGGGCCTGCGAGTGGTCGTCGACCCAGCGATCTACGACGCGGAAGAGCCCAACGCGAATCCGGTGGGCCTGATGGGGAGCGAACGCGACGGTGGTTACGCCGAGTACGTAACCGCGCCGGCGAAACGTGTGCACGACGTGACTGAATCCCTGCTCACCGACGATCAGCTCGCCGCGTTGCCGACCGCCTACGGCACTGCGCTGGGCATGATCGAGCGGGGCAGACTGCAAGAGAAAGAGACCGTGCTGGTCTCGGGAGCGTCCGGCGGTGTCGGTATTGCGCTGGTGCAGATCGCCCGCGCGCGAGGCGCGAGGGTGGTCGCCATCAGCAGCGGATCCAAGATCGATGCGGTGCGCGAGGCGGGCGCACACGAAGTTGTCGACCGCGCGGGAGACGTTGCCGAGCAGGTCCGCGCTGCCGCCCCGGAGGGTATCGATGTGGCACTCGATGTCGTCGCTGGTGAGCTGGTGGGTGAGGGGCTGCCGCTGCTGCGCGAAGGTGGCCGATGGGTTATCGCCGGTGCGCTCGGCGGGTACGCTGTGACCTTCGACGTGCGCCGTCTCTATCTGCACAACGCGCAGGTAATCGGCTCCGCGATGCACACGCCCAAACATTTCGATCTCCTCATGGACATGGCTCGGCGGTCCGAGATCCAACCCATCATCGCCGCGACCTTCCCACTGGACCAAGCCGCTCAAGCGCAAGAAGAACTTGCCCGCAGGGGGCACGTCGGCAAGATCGTCATGCACCCTCAGCCGAGCCACTAAGGGTGGCCAGCGAGGGGTGGACATGAGAGCACACGCTTATGTTGCCGCACTGTCTCCTAATCGATTTGTGTCCTAACAGATGGGTTTCGGCACAGCTCGGATACGAGACAGATAAGGAATCCGATCTTGAGTGGCACAGTCGAACCGTGTCACTTTTGCGCGATCGGATTGGCGGAGCGCCGTGCTGCCGTTCAACGTAGCCAAGGATGATCAGGACCACTCCGGTGGCTCCTAGGGTCACGAGGAGAAGTACGCTTCCTTGAAACACAGCTAGCACGGCGAGAACGATGAGTAGCCCGCCGATCGCCAAAACCACTTGTAGGGAACCCAACCAGATTGCATGTGGCGAGCGTAGCTCGAGTACTTCTCATCGTTGTAGATGGCAGTGCCATCTGGCGGTGGTTTTGCATACAGATCTGATGCGCACCGATGCCGCGAGGTGCAGCTTCTGAGAGACTCGAGAATTGATCGCTGCTGAATTGATCGCCGTTCTGATCTCATCTGTGCTGCTGGTTGGAACGCTCATTTTGCTCATGTGGATTTCGCGAAGCGAGCAACGACTGACCACACTTTGGCTGAGCCTGAATGCGAGACCAATCTCGAACGTGATCGGCGCTGTGCTCGCTGCGCTCGGGACGGGACTCCTCTTTCTCTTAGGGATCGGCTTCGTTGTCGTCAGCCGCCCGATCGGATGGGGTTTCGTATTGCTAGGGATTCAAGCGACGGCATTGCTCTTGTTCATGATCTGGGCGGGTCGACGTCCATTCGACGAAGCGCTGCTGCAAGCGGACCCCCACGAGATTAAAGGTGCGCAAGCGGCGGGCGAAGCCTCCGCGGCTGATCGCCCACCTGCACCATAACTAATGGGATTCGACACACATCGCTTACGAGACACATACGGTTGTCATGGCAGGCTGGGCGGGATTGAACCGGAAGCCGCGCGACCCATTCGGCGGAGTGTGCTACGAATCAACCGGTAGCCGCCACAAGGGCGGTTCAGGAAGGCATCAACGTCATGACTGAGATCACCGCCCACCATGGGCTCTTCAAGGACACCAACCTTCACGTCGACGACACCGGTGGCGGCGGCCGCACCGTGGTCCTGATCCACGGTTGGCCCCTGTCGGGCGAGCCCTACGTGTCAGGGTTGGGTGAGGCCAGTAGCTCAGAGCAAGTCCGCCGTGTGACGTAGGGCGAGAATCAGGAATCATCATCATGTCCAGCCCGTCTTTGATTGCCGTGCGCGACGATAGTCATATGAGTAGTCCCGGACCCCGAGCTGGTGGTCCGACCTCGAGAAGGTCGTTCAGCCCAGCGCAGAAGCTTGCCCATTTGGCTGCGTATGACGCGGCGATCAAGGACCACGACGGCGGCGCGTATCTGCGCACCGAAGGTTTGTACTCCTCGCAGATCACGGAGTGGCGAAAGCTGCGTGACGCCGGTGTTCTCGCGGGGAAGAAGCCCGGCGAGAAGATTGGCCGGTTAACTCCGGAACAAGCGGAAATCGCCCGGCTGCGCCGCCAGCTGAGCAAGACCGAGCAGCGCCTGGAAACGACGGGGGTGGCGTTGGAGATCATGTCAAAAATGCACGAGCTACTCGAAAGTCTTTCGAAGAGCTCGCGGGACGAAACACCGCACACGAAGCCGTAATGACCGCCTATCGCGAACTGGCTAGCCGAGGGATCTCGACTCGCGTCGCGGCCGACTTGGTCGGGATTCCTCGAGCGACCGCCACCAGGAAACCACGCATCCCGGTGGCTGGGCCGTCGCCGATACCGGCGAACAAGATCGATGATGCCGGCCGCCGGCAGATTCTCGCCGTCGTCAATTCGGAGTCGTTCGTGGACCTGCCGCCGATTCAGATTTACGCGCAGCTGCTCGACGCGGGCACCTACTTGTGCTCAATATCAACGATGTATCGGGTGCTGAACGAGAACAAGCAGGTCAAGGACCGCCGCCGTCTGGCACGCCATCCAGCCCGAGCGATCCCTGAGCTGACGGCGACGGGACCGGGCCAGGTGCTCAGCTGGGATATTACGAAACTCGCTGGCCCGGTCAAGGGGAAGTACTTCGATGCCTACGTGATGATCGATATTTACTCCCGCTACATCGCCGGCGCGTATGTTCACGCGTCGGAATCGGGCGAGCTGGCGGTGGAGATGATGAAGGAAATCTTCGGCATTCACGGCGTCCCGCGGGTCGTGCACGCCGACCGCGGCACGTCGATGACGTCCAAGACCGTCGCGGCGTTGTTGTCTGATCTGGAGGTTACTAAGTCGCATTCGAGGCCGCGCGTGAGCAATGACAATCCCTACAGCGAGGCGTGGTTCAAGACCCTCACATTCTCGCCGACGTTCCCCTTCCGGGCACGAGGATCACTACCCGCCAAGTGTCCGCCGGTTCGAGCTGCGTCCGGTTGGCGGTCACTGAACGGTTGTCTACCAAGCCAATATGGTGAGCGCATGGACGCCTACGCCGGGCGGGTCGGTGAGCGCTACGCCGACAACCCTGACGGCGCGGACCACTAGTTCTAACGGCAGGGCGCGGATGAGATCTGTGCGCGAGCCATCCTAGATCTCGGCTGCGAGACGGGCATCCTGACGGCGACTTTCGTCCGAACCGATCGCATGGTCGCGGCCGGTTTTTTTCGGTCCGATGAACGGCAGCACGGAAGCCAGGCAGATAATAGCCACGAGTTGCATCGGGTCCGTGTAACATGCGGCTTTATGAAGACCTCGACGCCGTTGTCGCGACCCATGGCTTGGTTCTGCGTGGTGGTCGCATCGCTCGTGATGCTACTCGCGCTGTTCAACCTCATCTTCAACACCGAATTGGTTTGGTCATGGCTTCCGCTGTTTATCCTCATGCCGCTCAGCCTGGTGGTTGGCGTGCGTAGTCTTCGCGCTCTGGGCCGGGCTAATCGTTAGCTGCCTCGGGACAGGGTCGCGTTCAAACAAAATTGACTCTGTAGAGAAACTTCCATTTAAGGCCCGGCCGTCACGAAACGAGTCCGATTACGCGGGCAACGAGAGCAATGGCGCGCGAGGACCCCTTCAGGCGTGTGGCCTTGGATCTGCGCTGAATGATTGGAGTGCCCCGCAACCAAATCGCTCCGTAATCCATGGGACGTCAGACACTAGCACCTGCTCCGAAGCGGCGCAGGCAATGAGTCCGAGGCGCCAAATGGCGATCGCAGAACGCCGCCATAGAACGCAAAGGTCACAATCGGCTGAACGACCTCGCCGCTACCACCTACGGTTCACAATATTCGATTGCACCGGGTCAGTGGCTCGACACGGGAACCTCGCATGTCCCGTAGAAGGTTCCTCACACGGAGCGCGACGGACGCAGCCCAGCGGCAAGAATTTAGGTCCCTGGGCAGCTAACGGGGCGCAGCGGTTGCCCAGGGCTGAATGTGTGCGAGCAAGGCGGTGAGGAAATGTCCTGGTTCTTCGTACATGGGCATGTGGGCCGAGTGCTCAAACCATTCGATGTGCTTGCTCGGAGCGGTGAGGGAATTCATCCAGAACTCCACGGGTGCAGCCGGCGTCATTTGGTCGTGGCGTCCCTGAAACTGAATGATGGGGATGGGGAACTGCGTGATGGTGGAGAGGGTGATGTCCATGAGTTGCGGGACTAACATCTCTGCACTGAGGATGTTCCCCAAGTCGATATGCGCGCGATCCGTGGCGCTGAGATCTGGCGACACGGTACTGCCATCGAGAAAATAGTCGCAGTCGGATCGGCCCGCAGCGAAGCCACCGTAGCGACCCACCCAGGAACGATGAATCGCCAGCTTCTGCGGATCCATCGGGCCGGGCCCCGGATACGGCTCCAGTTTCTGGAGTTCTGACTGGGCGGACAGGTCAACACGATGGCGGGCCTCGTCTAGCAGCCAGTCAAAGCTGACTCGTTCGGCCTCGGTGAAATCTACGACCTGGCCAATGCCCAGATAAGACGAGAACAGGTCCGGGCGCTTCACAACTGCGGTGGTTGCCACGACCGTTCCCCAGCTGTGTGCGGCGATACTGATGCTGCTGACATCGAGTGTCCTGAGCAGCCACTCGGTTAACTCTATTAAGTCCTCAACGTACTGTCCGGGTTGAAGGGTGTCACGGATTTCGGCCGGATCGCTCAGACCGTGGCTCCGGCCCGCTCCACGTTGGTCGTAATGCACCACGGTGAAGAATTCTTCAACAGGTCGTTGCCACATCCACGCCGTCGGAGCCAACGGCGTTCCCGGTCCTCCATGCACGAACAGGAGAACCGGATTTCGTGTTGAGGTTCCGCGTATCGAGACGAATTGGGGTACGCCGCCGAGCGTGACGATGTCACTCTTCTGAATTCCGCGAGGTGTCGAAATTCGTTCAACACTTCGAATGATGTCAAGCGCGGAATCTAAGTGAGGTGCGGTCATAGGGTCACCCTACGGGGGTGGCGGCGAACAGCGCCGGATCTGGCACGAGCTTGGCTCGGCACCTGGCGGCGAGGACAGCCCTCAACTGACTGGGTCCGCGCACCGACGTCACCGCTCGGCCGCCCATTATTTCGGTATCGCGTTGGGGGTTCCCCTTACGGGTAGTTGCGCGTGTTCCATTCGTGCTGCAGGCGATTCGCTGCCCGCCGGCAAGGCCGGTCGGCTCGAAGCGCAGTCTTCTATGACACACCCTGAGTAGATTTCGTGATGAGGCCAGGATCAAGTCAGAGGGATAACAATTGGACCGGCTTCGACGGGGCCTCCACATTCAGTGGTGCCCTCAACGTCTTCCCAGATCAAGTCTGTCGTGACCTCTGCTGCAACCGAGCCGTCGGCATAGTGGGCCGTAATCGAACCCTGTTCGGGCTGGGTGGGCATCTGGACCGACCAGGAGTTCCCGCTTCCACTGGCGGTATAGGGCGAAAGATCTCGGCTCGACGGTGCGAAAGATCTGACGGTTGGGTCGACACCACCGACGAGCGGAGATTGGGATGCTTCGATCGGTTGCACTCCGTGGTCGATTTCTGAGCAGACGCCGTCCAGATCACAGAGGCGCACCTCGGTGATCTGACTAGCGTCGCCGGTCAGCTGTACGGACAACGTATTGATGTAGCCGACGGCGGAACAAATTGTGGAAGGAGCCCCACTGCAGCCTGAGATCGCGGCGGCGACAACGACGCCCACAAGCGCCATCAACGCTTTGCGGGATCGATTAGCGCGATTGCTCATGCTTTGACCCTTGCACACCACTCAGTGCAAGGCAGGACTCCCGCGATTTCGTTGCAAATGTGTTAGATCTGCCCGTTCCGACTGCGTGTCCGGCGATCTCGGTAGTTCACGCGATGGTCTCCGCGACGGCTAGGACTTTCTGCCACGCTTCAGAAACTGTCAGTTCCGTAAAAGAGCTCGATATTGCACGACAAGCGCCGCTCGAATTTTGGCAGGCCAGAGCCAGCAATGAAGCCAGAACTTGCTGCCGCTGCCGCAATCAGCAGCACACTGGAGGAAGTCGTTGCAGCCGAACGGATGTTGTTTGAGGTTTTTGAAACGTCACCGGTAAGTGCGGATATTGCCATCGAGACGCACACGCTTTGCGCCCACCGCGAAGATCTGCGGTCCCGGATGACGTTCGGCTTACGGGCTGCTTGTTGCCCCCCGCGCGGCCGCATAATCGACTCGCTCGCAACTGCCCTGAGCAGGCACCGTGTCGTATGCTCGCGGTAAGACAGCCGCTTGTCCGCGAATCGGGGAGTGATTGATATGGAGTTTGGTTCTCTATTTTGGTGGAACTTTTGGGTGGTCGTTCAGGTCCTCGTCATTGTCGCGATAGTCGTGGTTCTGGCACTATTCATTCGCTGGGGAAGGCGCACAAGCGCGGTTCTTGAGTCGAGTAAACACGCGGAGGATCAAGGGCATGCTGCCACAGGAAGGTAGCTCATGTGCACGGTGACGATGAATTGCACCACCCGGCGGGAGGAGGCCCGGTGCGGGGCATTCTTCGCCCGTAGATTGTGACTAGGAGTCAGAAACGACCGGCGCTGATCGCGATCGCGATTGCCGTAGCAGTCGGCATGGGTGGGTGCACGACTGAGCCGTCGACGGCAATTCCGGCGGGTGCCGCAACGACCGCGTACCCGGGCGAGCCGACACCTCTGCCCAGTGGTCTGGTCGACTTCTCTGCGGGCTATGCAACAGTCGTCGATGGGCGGCTGGCGATTGTCCTGGCCAGCAGCTCAAGCTGCCCGCCCCACGCGGACTCAGCGGATCTAGCGACGATGACGTTCGGATTCTCGGTCGATACCGAAGGCCCCTGCACGGCAGATTCCGCCCCAACGACGTTCGAGTTCGACGTGCCATCAACCGTGAATCTGCCGACGTTCATCACGATAAATCTCACGGCCGGCGACACCTCCAGCTCTCAGCTACCGGTGCTGCGGTAAGCATCGCTTACCCGCGGCCGTGCCGGCAAGCTGCCAACGCTTTCTCACGGGGTGACAGCATGAAATCGTCGCGACTTACGATGCTGCCAGCTGAAGGATTCAAACCGCGGCCCTGGAAGCCGGAGGGCCAACTTGGTCTCTAACGCGGGGCCGATCGTGTCCTGTATTTCTGAAATGCCGCTGTGATCGTGATGATGCCCGAAATCCCAATCAGGGCTCCCCATTGATTTTCCGCCACAATCATCGCGATACCACCGGCCAGCAAACCGACGCCTAACGCCGACAGAAGGACTCTGAGACGAATCGGCAGCATTCGTCGCTCCGAATTGTTCTGAAGAGAGGTCACCCGACGAACTTACATGTTCCTGTCCTGAATTGACTGTTCGCGATTCGCGGGCGGCGATGGGAAGTCCTGGCGACGCACTAGATCCCAACGCAAAGTGCTGCCCCTCCACCGTCCCGCAGGGGGTTCCTCATGTGGGGCTGGCCCACGAGCCGTAGATTGACTGGTTGTGAATCCTAGGAAAACTCACGAGAATGAAAATTCCGTCACCGGGACCCTGATGCCAAGCAAACTATTGAGATTTTGAGGCGAGGCCTAGTTCGCCGCACACGTCCGGGTCACCGGGAATGACGGCCGCTGTTCCGTTCTTCATCACGCACTCCGTTAAGGGGCTGGGTACGGGATGGGAAAAGGTGCGATCGTTATATCCGGGTCCGGGTGGAGTTCCGTTCGGGTAGCTTGCGTCCAGCGAGTGCTGTGCCCAGAGGTCGGAACAAAACCCAATAGCGTCCGCAATGGGTGCCGACCCTCCATCAGTACCATCAAGCGTGCCCACGAGCGACACCGCGGTCGTTCCGGGGAAAGACCCGCGCCAGTCCAGTTCGGCACGAGCAAAGCACGCCACTGAGTTCTTATCGGTCACGTTCTGGACCGCAAAAAAAGTGCCAGCGCTTAGGCCGAGTATCAAAAGGGAAGCCGGCACGATGGTCCATGCCCGTTGCGCAACTCGGAATCGACGATTCTGTTCTGTTCCGATGTCTGCAACGTCAACGAGAACTACTCGAAACGCGGCACTCCGCGACTCATCGAAAACTGGAGGGTTTTCGTCGTCGGTATTCATCGTGTCTCTCCTAAGGGCTCTTTCAAAGATTCAAGGTCGAGGGTGTGTATGAGGCGCCGTTTAGCGCGCATGAGGCGTGCTCGAACGGCACCGGGAGCGATGCCGAGAAGCTCACCAACGTCTGGCGCTGAGAGCTCTTCAAAGACACAGAGCGAGAGAATTTCTTGATCGCGGCGATTTAATCCGCGAAAGGCTTCTTGCACTGTCCGGTGTGCTGGCTCCGCCGCGAGCCCGTCCAGAACGCTATTGCTGTGGTCGGGGGCAGGTTCCGGTCGAGGAATTTTGTTGAGCATTCGTTGGTATCGCACGGCAGACCGGAGGCGGTTGCGTGCAACGTTGGTGGCCGTTGCGAGTAGCCAAGCAATAATCGAGCCGTTGACGAGCCGCACTCGTGATTGTCGCCGCCACGCTTCAAGGAATACCATCGCGGTCACATCCTCGGCGTCAACATGTGATCGAACAAGCCTCAGACTGTATCTGAAAACCCTGTCGCGGTGCCGGTCGAAGAGCAAGCCGAACGATTGACCGTCCCCCGCACGCACGTGCGACCACAACTGTGCGTCGTTCGCGTCTGCATCGAAGGAGGTCATAACTAATAATGTCCGACCGGCTAAGAAGTGTTACACGTCTCGCGCCTGCACCTGCTTCGATAATCCGTCGGGACATCGCGACCTGCACTACGGAGAACGGCCTGGACGCCGGCAAGCGTTGACGGCACTCCCGTGCGTCCCGTAGAGGGTTCCCAAGTGACACAGCGTCTTCGCGTAACGCCGGTGGGTGGATTGGCCGCAGACCTGTCGCGCTGGAGGTCCGGCAAACGGGCAACAGCTTGCTGGTTCCTCTGTATCGTGCTGTGAGTCTTGGGCTTACGTTTCGATCAGGCCATCTCCCTCAGCCGCCATCGGGATGTCGTCGATGAACGTTGTCGACTCGCCTCGAGGAAGTGCGCTCGTAGCGTCGACCGCCAAGGTGGCACGCTCCCCGCCGACGTCCCCATACCAAAGCTCCCCTTCTCCAACCGCGTGGAGAAGCAATCCCACGCCATCGCTGGTCACTTTATATGAGAGATATCCAGCGTCGTGGTCGAGCTTGCGACCCTTTGTCCAGGTGACATCGTCTGCCAGATAGCCACCAGTCCCATGCGTGAGATCAGATAGTAGCCCCTCACGCCTAAGCCCATATGCAGCGTCCATCACCCGAGCAAGTTCCGCCTCAGTGGTCAAAGGCCACTCGAGCGTCGTGAAGAGTTGTTCATAATCGATGACGATCTGTTTGCCGACAAGAGTCCAGAAGTCATCGCGCTCTCTTCCGCGCACCCGCTGCTGAAATCCGCTGTAAATCGCCCAATGCAACGCCAACTGGTCGGAGGACAGACGCCCGACGAGAGCGGTCCAAGAAACTCCAGAGTCATTTCTCCCTTCTGCAGTTCGGGCTGAGGCAAGGACACCGGATAGATACTCCGCCACGAATTCGTCGTCGGCCCACTGCGCTTTGTCAAAGAGTTCCGCGGCAACACGAGCGGGAATTGCTCCGTCGGGAATTGTTCCGTCCGCCTCCAGGCTTGAACGCTCGACGGCTCGCGCCGCAACGCGCCGCACGTTCCGCCGTCGCGTATAAGAATCGAGAAGGTCCTTGCCCATTTCTTCCGCGGTCGGTCCAAGGAATTTGTCTAGGACAGCACCGAAGGATCGGACGCCTTGCGCGGCGGCCTTCAATGCGATGGGATCGATCATGAGCCGAGTGTAGGTCACGCGGGCACCCCAGAGGTGCACAAGTATCGCTGAGCGTGTCGAGGCAATATGGAAACGCTTCGCCGCAGGATGTGCTCTGGGCGCGGCGTTCAATTCACCTTCGGAGCGATCTGCAGTCGAACCATCTGGCGACCGCATGCGGTAGACCACCGTCGCATTTGGCGTTCCCCTTGCGGGACATACCTCTAGAACAGGCGGCGTCTGTCACCCAACGCGCGAACAGCCTTGGATCGCGGCACTTCACGCTTGAAACCGCGCAGAGACGGGTGACCGGTGCGGTATTCGAGCCTTCCAGGGGCAGAATTGCTTAATCGAGTCTGCCCTTGTGCTCCGTTTCAGTCGATTGGAGAGACCCGAATGAGGTTGCCATCCGGGTCGGCGACCACGAATGTGCGCCCGAAGACGTCTTCGTGCGGCTCTTCGATAACGGTGGCCCCCTTGGCCGTCCACGCGGTGAAGCAGTCATCGACTCCGGATGCTGACCCGGGCAGCATGAGTCCCAACTCGCTGGTTCGCGGCGTCGCCGTCGTGACGGTGTCGCTGCGGCCAGACCATAGAGCGAAGAGCACGCCTGGGGCTACCTCGAACGGGACATAACGCGGGGTAATGGTGACAGGTTCCATCTCGAAGAGGTCGCTGTAGAAGCGGGTGGAGCGCTCAACATCGGTGACATAGATGAGGAACAGGTTTGGTAATGCCATGGGGATCTCCTTAATTGACGTTCTCGGCTACGTCAAGCCTTTCATCAATACATGACAGATTTTGTCTGGTATCCGTCGATACTGGTGAGATGAAGTCCCACCGCCTGCTTTCGATGATGTTGCTGCTCCAGACGCGCCACCAGATGACGGCGCTTGAGCTGGCAGAGGAGTTGGGAGTTTCCGTTCGGACGGTACTGCGCGACGTCGTGGCTCTGGCGGACGCAGATGTACCGGTGTTCGCCGAGCGAGGCCGATATGGAGGCGTAGTCCTGCTTCCAGGGTCACAACTAGATGTGTCCAAACTCAGTCCCACTGAGGTCGATGCGCTGACGCTGCTGGGTTTGGACACCGGACAAGCGCGCCAACTTGGCATCGATTCACTCACGCGCAGCGCCCAAATGAAGATCGCTTCCCGCCGAGCTCAAGGCCGCCAGTTGGAACTGCCATTGTCCGAATTGATTGTGGTCGACAACACTCCATGGTTTAGTCCGATGCCAAGCGCTGCCGGCGTCGCCGAACTCGCCCGAAACCTACAGTCGGGCAGGCGTTTGCGGATTCATTATCGGAGAAGTGCCGAACGAGGTGCCTCATGGCACGCCGTTGACCCGTACGGGCTTCTAGCGAAGTCCGGCCGTTGGTACCTGGTAGCCGATGTCGACCGCGTACCTAGGCTGTACTCGCTCCAAAGATTAGAGGGCTGGGATGTCCTGCCAGAGGTTCGGCGACTTCGACCGAACGCAACGCTCGCCAGCGTCAGCCGTGATTTGAGTACGGCGGTCGAGAACCGGGGAGGCGTCACAATTATAGCAACGCTGTCGAAGGACAGGCTTGACCTCGCTCGACGGATTCTAGGCTCTCGACTCGCCAGCAGTAAGCCCGCTGATGCCGACCACGTCGAGATCACCGTGATCTACGACCAGGTGGAGTCCGTGCGTCAGCTGTTGCAATTCGGTGACCACCTCCGCGTCACGAGTCCGCCGGAGGCGCGGGCTGTTATGCGGGACGTTGCCACTGCCATGGCGGCCCTGTACCGAGGCTGACCTGGCAGCAGAGCCCAAAACTCCGCTCCTCTCCAGCATCGATTCTGAGTTTGCGCCAAAAGTGAGTCCGAAACGTAGAGCCGTACGCGTCCCGCAAAGGGTTCCCCTTTCGGGAACGGACTCAGAGCCAGCGATCGTGTGCCCAGGTGTGCCGGTGGACGTCCGTCAACTGACACTCGTTGGTCGGAGTAACTCGAAGGACAAGGGCACGATTGCCATGGCTTATTGCCCGGGGTCGGGCGCGTCCTGTAGCTTTCGGAGATGACGACTGACCGCACAAAACCGACTCGGAAGCGCCGCCTGCCCTCTTGGGCCGTTGCGATGATGGGCGCTTACCTGGCGGCAGTCGGCGGGCTCGTTGCGTCGGTGTGCGTGATGCGCGCCTTTGACGTGGGAGCGGGGACGGGCGCAGCCGAAGCGATTGTTCTACTCATCGTTGTGTTGACGCTGCCGCTATCAACTCCGTATTACGTTGCCGGTTCACTGGGTTCATCGCAAGGATCGGGGCCAGAAGAATTGGCCGTCGGAGCACTGTCGCTGAGCGCGGCGTTGTACTACCTGGGATTCTTCCTTTTGGCCGCGGTCAATGCCGCCATCTTTCGATGGATAGTAATTAGCACTCGCCGCCGGCGGGCGGAGGCTCAGTCTGATTCCTGATGGTCAACGGACGCGTTGGGGGAACGGAGCCAGCGCGAAGCAGCGGCCTGGCGAGGACCAGCCCGCAAACCAGGCCGACGAGGGGAGAATGGGCCGTGATACCCGACTTGGAGAATGTCGCATGGGCCGGTCTTGCTCATGACCGCGATGCAGGACACTGACCTGCTGGAGTTCTTCCCACCACCGAAGAGCGGCGGGGAAGCCCGGGCGTTGATTGTCCGGAACAGACCGCTAGATTAGGGCTGCGATGGAGTCCAGGTATCCCGTGACCGGGCCGTACTAGGCACCGCGTTGTGCACGGGTACGTATGCCTGCTGCCGCCCGCGCGATCGGAGTTCCGACCAGCCACGTGACCGGGGTGGCTGCATGGTTACGCCTCGTCGGACCTGGATGAGGCACGTTCAATCGTCACTGGGTTGCGGCGGATCGGCCGGGCAAGGATCAGAACGCTGATGAGGGCAGCAGCGGCAATCGGTACCGCCAGAAGGTAACTTAGCTCCGGAATTAGAGTGGCGCCAGCAAAAAGCGAGAGCCCCCCAACGAGAGCCGCCGGAACAGCGACCAGGATGCAAGCCCAAAGCGGCACGCGCATTAGCCGTGCCCAAACCGCGGCGATGAACAGGCCGAGTGAGCCGACGAAGATCAACAGGTTTCCGGTCCGGGCTTCTGCGAGTGCCTCGCCGGTTGCTGCGAAGTACACGGTCATGTAAGCACCACGACCCAAGAGCACTGTGCATGAAACGACGAGGGCCGACCACAGGACGAGGATCCCTGCCCAGGCCAGAACCGCGCCCACGCCGAGAGCCGACTCCGCCTCTTTACCGCTCTGCGTCATCATCATTTGACTTTGAATTTGGCGACGTCGGAGCTGCCGTCATTGAGCGTAAGTGTGAATGTTCGGCAGGTGCCTGCCCATGTGGACGCGGTCTTCCAGACGTACGTGTACGTTCCGCTCGCCGCATCGTATGACAGTGAGCTGTTGCCTGCGGTTGTGGTCGTTTCTACGTTGCTTATGGCTACGCCTGTTGCGCATTCGGTCGCTGTTGAAGACGGCGAACCTGCGCTCAGAATGTCCATCCCAAAGTCCCCGCCCAGCGCGAACTTCAATGGCACAGCCCTGCCTGCCTTCATCTGGTTGAAGGCCGGTGCGGCATCCACGGGTGAGCGGAAACCGCTGAATTCATATTCCGGGACCTCAACAAGCTGATCCGCCGAAACGAATGCTTCCCGGCCTTCGTCATCTCGAATTGCGAGCGTCACCAAGTATGTTCCGGCGGTGGTGTAAGTGTGGCTGACTTGACGTCCGGTAGCCGTGCTGCCATCGCCGAACTCCCAGAGATATTCGACGATGCTGCCGTCGGCGTCGGCGTCGGCGTCGGCGTCGGCGCTCGCGCCTGCATCGAGCGTGATCGAACGCCCTGCGGAGGCCAGAGACATGCTTGCCGTGGGATCCAGGTTGGCAGGTGGCGCCTGCCAGACGTCCAAACGAGTCTCCTCGCCCTGCGGCGCGACCTGCGCACCGAAGAGTGTCGCGGTCCATTGCCCCACCCCGGCGTTCGCAATGTGGTAGCTCTCGAAAGTAGGACCGACTTCGTGGCTCACATCGGTGGCGCTGGTTTCTCGCCCGATGACACGGCCTGATGGGGATGTCAGAGACAGCACCACATCGCTACCGGGCCACTGGGTGGATGCGTCAAGGTCGCCCCCTGAGGACTGGAAGGAGTAGTCGATGGTTTCACCAGGATGCACATTGAAGAGCGTCCCTGGAGAAGGTGCTCGCAGTGCCGCGGTGACGTCGCGAGCGATCAATTCGTGGCCGAATTCGTTCGGGTGGTACGACTCGACTTGATCGAACAATTTGATCCCGTTGAGGAAGAGGTCGGTGCTGGGACCGCACAACTCGTGGCCAGCAGGAGTGTCGTAGATGCCGACGTATTGGAGGCCGAGAGACCGCGCTGAATTGCTGATGGCACTGTTGAACTGTCTGATCTCACGGTTGATCCACCGCTGATCTGTCATGCGCATTCCGGCGCAATAGTCGTCGTGGGCGGCGTTGTGCTGGCCGCCTTCGACGTAGAAGCGTGGGTATCCGAGTATCAGCACGCGAGCAAATGGAGCACGGCGCCTGACTTCCTTGTAGATGGTTCCCAGCTTGTCCTTGTCGATCATGACTTCAAGTCTGTCATCGACGCTGTCGCCATACTCCGGTTCACACGCGGCATCAACGAACGGGTTCAGAGCGTCGCCGAGCTGCGCCGTTACGCAGCCTTTGAGCACATCCGCGAACCCCATGTCGTTGCCGCCGATGCCCAGGGTGACCAGTTTTGTGCTGCTACTGAGGCGATCGAGTTGCGCAATACCGTCGGTGTAAGGCGGGCGGTTGGGGTCGTAGCCGACTGAGAGATCGTCGATCACTGCGTTGCTGCAGGCTCCGAAGTCCAAATTCAGGTTGACCACGCCAGCTTCGACGAGTCGTTTCGGGTATGCGTAGGCCGAACGGTGGCAGCGGTTGCCGGGAATGTCGGTGTTGGGAAGGTACGCGCCCGCGCCTTCTCCGGATTGACACGAGTCTCCGAGCGCGACGTATTGGGTCAGCGGTGCGCTGCCGCCGCGGACCCGAAATACGTGTCTTCCGGTGACGGAGCTATCGGTGCTGGTGTTAGCCAGCCCAGTGGGGCTCGTGTCGACGAAAGCCCCATTGACCGAGGAGCCGAAGAGCTCGTAGGAGGTGCCGTCACGGCCGCTGCCGTTCGAGAAACCTGCCACTGCTGAGGTTCCGCCGAGCCCTCCCGTCCCGCCGCTGGCGCTGCCTGTTTCCCATGGGACCTTGTCGTAGTTGTAGATGATATCGAAGGCGCCAGGGGAGGAAGCGTCTTCCCGGTTGACCAGGAGCAGTTGGAAACTGTTGAGCTTGTCGGTACTTGCACTGTAATAGCCGACGTCGACCCAGTTCACACAGAAGGCACGCTGGCCTTCATAGGTTGTGGTTCCCCAGCCATAGCGCACGGTTTCGGAACCAACACCGCGAGTGTCGACATCCGCGAAAAACGGAGCGATGATCTTGGCGCGCGTATCAGCTAGACCGAAAGGAGTGAAGGTGTTCAACGGCCCGTCGAATGTCACGTTGCCGTTGTTGTTCACCCACAAGCTCTCAAACGACGTGCCGTAGAAGTCCACGCCGAACGGCAGCTGCACCTAGCTGGAATAAGAATCATCGTTCGCTCTCAACTCGTTCTGCATGCAATCGGCCGAGTCGATGACCGCACCACCTATCGCCTGAGCTGGCTCCACTGCTAGGAAGCCACCAGCTAGCACAGCGAGCACCGCCATCGCTGCCGTGTTTCGAACCCATTTCAGCTGCACGGTTCCCCCTCGTTCAGACGTGATTCAGACGTGATTCAGAAGCTAGCGAGATTCACATTGGTGCAGCAATACCCCGTTTGGGTGCCTGATCCGAGTCGCCGCGTTCCTCACAGAACGGGGATCCCCGAAGGTCGGGCGCGTCACCTCGGACAACGCATGTATGCAGCCGGCAAGGTCTGTCGCAGCTTCCCCGCAGCATGGCGGGGAAGCTTTGTCATACGGGAGCGCTCAGAATCGGATGAGGGCTGGGTTCGACAGACGGGACTACCCAGGAGGGGTGCTTGATGGATCCAGCGATTGTGCCTTTTGTGGTGCAAGAAGGGCATGGTGTTCCGTGGCCGCTGAAGTCAGCCAAGGCAACACGCTCTGACCGGCCCGGAAAGGGTTCCCGTTGCCGGACTAACGCGTCCGGCAACGAAATCTAGTGGGGGCACCTCTCAATTGCCGGATTCGAACTGACGTTGGATAGTGCGATAGACGGTCGACCGCGCAACGTTGAAGAGCTCGGCCAATTCCGCGCTGGAATGTAGGCCGGCGTTGTGTACTTCGATCAAGTGTTTTTGCTGCGTCATCGACAGTTTGGGCTGCTTACCGCGAAGACGTCCTTTCGCCTTGGCCACCTGCATTCCTTCCCGCGTTCTGGCGCGAATCAGATCCGACTCGAATTCGGCGACCATCGCCAGGACGTTGAAGAGTAGCCGCCCGACCGGGTCGTTCGGATCATGTACCGATCCGCCGATGCTCAGCTTGACGTCTTTCGCTGTCAGCTCGTCAATGATGTCTTTGGCATCCCTGAGTGACCGTGCGAGTCTATCGAGTTTGGCCACGACGAGGGTGTCTCCAGCACGGCAGGCGGCTAGCGCTTCGCGAAGCCCCGGCCGGGCCCGGTTCGTTCCGGTCAGACCATGATCGGTGTAGATCAGTGACGATCTAACGCCCAGTCGTTCCAAGGCGTTTTGTTGGGCGGTGAGGTCTTGTTCATCTGTGGAAACGCGTGCGTATCCAATCAGTAATCCATTCATGGCGAAACGATCCCGCTCGGCTGCGAGCAGGTCAATAATCGTCGCAGTCATGGTCCGGCTTGCAGGCGAAATCATTCAGACACGCGTTCAGCGGAACGGCTGAACGGTAGCCAGGCGCAGCTACGACGGCGGGAGCTGGGTGAATAGGATGAAGTACAGCCAAACTGCCGCGAGAATGGTGCCGGCAGCTGCCCCGACGAGGCCTCGTAGCCACCAAGGGCGCACCCACGGTACCGCCACTATGGCGGCGAACAGGAGCATCCAGCTGACGGCCGCGGCGATGATCGCGATCGGTGCTGACGGCGACAGGAATCCTCCGGGGTCACCCAAGCATTCGACAATTCCACAACGGTCTAGTCGAGCATAGGCAACGAGAATGAAGCCAAGAGCGACAGCTAGCGGGATTGTCCAGACTAGATTTAGCGCGATCAGCTTGGATTTGGTGGGTGGGCGTCTTTCAACCATTCCTGACCGTCACCTTGCCGGACATTGCGAAGCAGCCGTTGTCGACAACTGCAAAAAGACCACCCAGATCCCCACTGGCGAGAACGCGTTCGGAAACACGTCAGCGACACCCGCCCGGTCGAGGGCGAGCAGGGCGATGAACCCGTAGATCAGGATGGAGACGCCGGAGGCGATCCGATACCCGAACGGCAGCACGCCGGGATGCTGCCCGCCCCACGCGAATCGTCCCCACGGCGCGCCTAAGGCGAGGGAAAGCTGGAAGAGAACCAGCAGGCCAATCAGTGTGACGAAGGCGATGGCGGCGATCATGGATGCAAGCATATGGGGCGCGCAGGTAACCCCCCTTCCGGCAGGGAGTACCTCTGACGCGCTGTGCTTGGTTGCGCTGCCAATGCCCGCACCTGATCAACCGCAGGGACCGCGGCAGAGCCGAGATCGATCAGCTAACTTATGCCAACTTACTAATGCGTGGCGAGAAGAGGGCACCCGCTCTAGGGCGGTGCGATTGAGCAATACGCCGACACGATCATCGTCCCACAGTGGTCACCAGCGTTCGTCCCGGTGAGGGTCCGGCTTACGGGCAGTTTCTGGATTACAGGCCGTAACTTGCGAGCGGTCGTTAGTGTCAACCTTGTGAGTAAAGCCCAACGATGCATTCTCCTTCTTGCTAAGGCTGTAGTGCTGTGGCTTTCGGGAGCCGATCTCATCCTGTTTTCAGAAGAGCTCGTCGTTCGCGTTGTTGGAGTGGTTTTTTCGCCGTAGCGATTCCATTGACAATCGCTGGTGGCCGCGGTCTACGCGACCGTCAGTGGCTGTTCCCATACGGGCCTAGCGCTCGCGCCAAAACAGGGCGGGGCCCGTCTTGCTCGTCGTAGCCACCCCATTGGATCTTTCGAACCAGAATTGCACACCGGAGGGACTGTCGCCGCTCGGATTGCCATCAATGCGCACATCCATGACTCTGTTCGATGACTTCGTGGACGACGCGAGGGCGTGCGCGGGTGAATTACCCGATGCTTCCGGGGAGGGCGCATATCAGTCCGGTAGGGAAATTTGACTTGAGCGGCTGTCGGTCAAGGTCCTTGAAATTCCGGCGTTTCTCCTCTGTGCTGCTAGTTTGAGCGTGCCGCGTACCGGCGCGCAGAAACAGGGGGAAACATGTTTCGATTGATTGCAATTTCGGGGCGTCTTGTCGCGTTGTCGATGTCGGCCGGGCTTATTTTGACCGGATGCGCTGCTTCGGAGCCGAAAGCGTCATCGCCCTCGGCGGAAACAGTTGTCGACTCGGATGCATGGCCGGTCGTCACCCTGAGTGGTAAGGGGTCGCTCGAGCATCAGGTCGACGTTCCCGCGGGGGCTTATTCGATGCTGGTCACATTCGCGTGCACGAGCGGAATCTTCTCTCTATCCACCAATTCGGACATGAACCGAAGCGGCTCGTGCGGGGGACTTCGTTCGTTCCATCTTCCGCTTCCGGAGTACGCGAAGATGAATTTCACCGTCGGGGTCCCGGACGATACTGCATTTTCACTGACCGCCGTTTTTCGTACCGATGCTTTCACTCCTGACTCGGGCATCGCGTCAGATTGCACCCACCTGTCCAGTATCTACAGCGCCATCCTCAATGCCGAGGAAGGATTCGCCGATGATGATGTCTCCACCGCCGAGTGGACATCAATCGTCGACCAGGCCGCCAACGACCTCACGAATCTGACCGCAACATCCTCCGGTTTAATAGGACAGCAACTTCCCGCGGTCCTGACCGAGATCGCGGGACCCAACGCGGTGCCGGGCAAGCTGCTTGCACACGAGCCCCTGAACGACTCGGATGCCGCACGCGACATAATCGGGCAGGCCTGTGCCGGCAACGGCACCCCCCTCGCCATCACAGCAGACTACGGTGGATAGGACTGATCGGAGTTGGACTGCTGGCTCCTCATGTCGGACCGCCCCACTGGAACTCCGCCTTGCGGCCTCGAAAGCATTGGGCGTTGCGCAGTCCGCCCATGGCAGCTCGGTTGGTACGTAAGTGTCTCGAAACCCATGGGCGGTCTCTAGGTTTCGAGACACTGTGCAGGTGGACGTCGCCACTGAAAGATGGGTGCCGTCATAAGCGGAGCCCCGTAACTCCGCGACCACTGCACCACCCTGGATGGGGGCTGGACCTATGAGTGACTCGGTGTCAGTGTCGACTTCACTCTGCCGATAGGGCCGAGTTTGGCGGAAGCTGCACGACGGGGGACAAGTTTGTTCACGATTGAGGATTCTCCGGTCAGGGGCGCACTTGGCGATCGGCTGTATGTCGTCGACCATGAGCGCGGCGTCTGGCTCCAAAAAGTTTCCGGCATTGGACGCGAGCTCGGAGAGGCCTTCCAGCTCGTCCGGGGAGAAAGCGTCATTCCCTTCAACATGAGTTGGGACGAAGAAACGGACCCAAATTCAGGGCAAATATACCTACTCAGGCGCTTCGAGACTTTCGGCATCAGCGGGACAGCGAAGAGATACGCGGGTATCGAACCCTTCGCGTTTTCTGACGACATTGACAAACACGAGTTCATGAAACTTGCCATCGAAGCTGTCCTTGTCTACGGCTTCCACTACACAACCACACCGCGCCCTGAAGGGGACGTCCGTATCGACGCAGACGGGCAGATTTTCACCCTCGGAGGCTTCGGGTATGCCACAGAAGGCTAGGAAACGGAGCCTTCGGCTCCCCGTTCAGAGGGGCAAGTAAATGTCCGGTCTTTTAGTCACCGACGCAATGATCGATCATTTCTGATTGCAACCTCTTCAGGTACCGGAGGTTCCGCGGAGATCAAACTGTTCCCCTTAGGGATTCGCGGCACCGCAGGTGAGCCTTAGGGAAAAGTGGCGGCCCAAGCGAGCCCTTCGGCCTCAGCCCTCTGGCGGAGTTCAAGCCAGCAAGGTGGCGCGGACGCGACGACACCGAGGTCTTCCTCGATGGCTAACAAGGCTGCCTTCGCTATCTCGGACCCCACGACCATATCGTCGGTGATGTTGAGGCGGGGATCCACTTTCGCATATGCCTGAGTAGCGGCGTATTCGGCCACCTCATACATCTGGAATGCCGCCCAAGCAGCCTCCTGCGGATCGTCCGTGAGCCAAGTCCGGATCGCATAGGCCACGGCAGCCGCAGCGTTCTCGCCGTAACCGGACTCCATGACCCATTCCCCCTCGTAATCCTTTGGAGACATCGACTCGACTTCATAGTAAATCGACTGCACATCGATCACTCGTCCCGACGAGACGTCCCAGGCAGCCGCGAGGATCTCAGCCAAGCGGTGGGCGTGTGCCGTAGCGCCAACCACCCTCGCATATCGCTCGAACAGGGGTAGGAGCCGTTGGGCGCAAGCGGCAGCGAACGCTGTCTTCGCCCTGCGGTCCAACGGCTCTAACCTCGCCACCAAGGCACGTTCGTCATACATTCGCATTAATTCCCACTCCTTCTCATCACCACCAAGCCGTCGTTGGACTCGTTATCCTCGCGCCGGAGTGTTTGAGGAAATCTTGGCACGCACCGCAGATCGGCCGCGACACGCCTAAGCCCTTCGGAGTCAATCCTGTTGGCTATGTCAACCCAAATGGGACCCATCGGGGCGGCCTAAGCGGGACCCACCGGCGGGGTAGGGATCTCTGGAAGACTTCTTGGATGATGAAAGCTGACCAGAATTTGTTTGACCGTGCCGTGGATCAGATGACGCTCCGCTGGCCAGACGCTTCCGAAGCGGTGGCGGCGGCGGCTTATTTGGATGACGGGTCTGTCCTCACGGGGGTTGCGTTAGACAACTTCAACGCGGCTATGAACCTTTGTGCCGAAACGGGTCCCATCTGCGAGGCCTATTCCCAGGGCCGGCGAATCGTCGCGTCGATCTGTGTGAGCCGCGAACCTGGCAGAGAAGGTTTCACGGTGTTGTCACCTTGTGGAGCATGCCAAGAAAGGCTCGCCATCTGGGGTCCGACTGTGGAGGTCGGTGTCAGTGACCCCAGCAGCTCGTCGGGTTGGTCGAGTCGTCCTCTGCTTGCCGTGAATCCTTACTACTGGGCGGCAGCTTTCGCCGAGGATGACGTGTGGCCGTCGGCGGCTCAACACGGGAGTTGATCCTGCAGAGCGCCGCGACGAGTTTCACTGCTGCTGGCGGTCTTGCCGATTGTGCGTATGCGCGAGTCGATAAGAATGCGTGCCGGTCTCGATGATGGTGCCGTTGAACGTCAAGAGCTACTGGCCCCGGGCGAGGTTGCCAGGCGCGACAAACTCAAAGTTTGATCGTCCCGTAGAGGGTTCCCGTTGCGGGCATCGGAACGCAGCCTGCTTCCCTATGGAGCGATTGTGGTGGCCTGCGACCAGACGACCATCCAATGGCGATCCTGATACTCGTAAACATCCGTGTGCTAAGCGCGGATTTCAAGCTCATCGGCGGTGCCAACGCTGAGAACTATTCGTGCGATGTACTTCAGAATCGTCAGGTTTCCTGACGATCTGACGGAGATTTCTGATTCGGGCTCGAATACGAGGTACTCGAGTCGCTTCGATTCCACGTCGCTGAGATAGGCCGATTTTGTCCGTGTGGACCCGTTGGGCGTCACAAGTTGGTAATCGGGTGCATGGAGGCGCTCCGCAACGACCATGTCGCGTTCGACGAGCGCGCGAAGTCTCTCTCGCTCGATATTCACCACTGTCGCAGGATCAATGTTCATATGCCCTGTCTAACAGCAGCGGCCGCCCCCGGCCTGTACCGAGGGGGCCAACCCGCAGGTGCTAGACATACTCGGCGTCGTTTAGCGTTTCTCTACGGGCGGTCTTCGAATCTCGCTTCGTTTGGGCTGCAAGCCATTCGGCGAAGCATGGTCCGAGCTGTTCGACGTCGGAGTTCGGCACCAATCGCCATCACGGATGGCGCGCCGCGTGGCGCCGGGAATTGGCAGGGCACCTGCACGATGCCGTTGCATATAAAGTACTTACCAGCCGGGTCCCGGCTTGGAAGCGTAGCCGCTCAAGTCTCGCGTCGAAGGGTAATGATTCCCACATAGGCGAGCAGTGCCGTCCCGAACGTTCCGAGGAGACCAGCGAGGAATGCCGCATCAACGCTGAACCCTCCACTGAAGCTGATGACGACGTACCCGACACCCGATAGCAGCACGAGGGCGACATAGGACAGTCGGACGAGCCAGCCCGCCGGTAAGCGAACGACGGACATGAGAATCACTGCCGCCAACGGTGCAAGCATCATCCCGCCGAAAAGCAGAGCGGGCGCCACCCGCACATCACGGCCAGAGCAGGGACCCATGAGGTTACACGCCGTGGGGAATCCTTGCGTCATCCAGAATACGAGCCAAGTAACGACCACAATGGCCACCGCGGGAAGCACTAATCCGAGGCGACTTTTCAACCGAATATGGGAAGTCATGAAACGAGTGTGGCATTTCGGTGCGCAGAATGAAGCACTACAGAGCCGCATGATGACAACTCGTTACCGCTCAGGCCGGGTGGCCAACTCCACGGGTCCAAAGGCGCCTTTAAGCAAGACGGACGAGCGCCAAGCTCCGGGACCTCCAGCGCCACGAGCGGAGCAATCGTGGTGCGGCGGCTCAACATCGCTAGAAAACTCGGCGTCCCGTAGAGGGTTCGGCATACGGCCATTGCATTCGAACCAATTTACAGGTGTCGCGTGGCGCAATCATGGAGTTATGACGCGCACGGGCGCCGCGTTAATCATGGCCACCCAAGGGCAGAACAGCGCACCCGGCTCAGAGATTGGGCAGGGATCCGTAGCTGTTGTTGTAGATCTTGCCGTTCTTCGGGTGCGTGAACTTCAGCCCTGCCCACGTGTCGTCAATGCGCAGGCATGTGCTCTCGACGAGGCCGTGATTGTATCCGATCTCAATGACCTTCGGCAGACTGAGACCTGAGCCCAGCTTCCGCGCCTTCGGCCAGGAGAGCCACAACATGCCCGACGGCTTCAGATGGAGCTTCAGTGTTGGAAAGATGTCGTGCATCTCGGATTGAGTCACGCTGAAGAAATGGATGTAGTCGAAGTCACCCTCGAGATCCTCACTGCCCTCCAACTCCGGAAGCCCGATGGCCTTCAGGGTCGACGCAGGGGCGTTCACGAAGTGGGCCAGCGCGCCCTCTTTGATTCCCATCTTCTGAGCGACAGACCGAGACATGACAGCTTCGCTCATTTCCCGGAAACCTTCTTGAGCACGTCGAGATAGTGCGGGTTACACATAATCCCCAGGATATTGCCGAAAGGATCGACGACGGATGCCGTCACAAATCCTTCACTGCGGTCAGTCGGCGGTTGGTATTCGGTCGCCCCCATCGACAGCAGCTTCTCGAATGACCCCGGCAGGTCGTCCACGTGCCATTGAATGATCTCCCCGGCCGGCCCGTCTGGCACTGGCGGCGCGTACGACGCGTCAATGATTCCAAGCTCGTTCTGATAGTCGCCAACCCTGAACTCCACATAGCCGGGCATCTGAAAGTACGCGTCGATACCCAGCAGCTCGCTGTACCACTTGCGTGCCGCCTCCAGATCGACGGCGAAATAGCTGACGGTAGCGAAGCCTCGCAACATGTGATTTTCCTTCCGATTCACGTGATGCCAGTCTCCACCAGTAAAGTGCTCACCTTCTGACTACTTTGTTTGCGACAATTGATTCATGCGCGCAGATCGCCTCGTCGCCACACTCCTGCTGATGCAGGCGCGGGGACGCGTGACAGCGAAGGAAGTAGCTGCTGAGTTTGAGACATCCGTCGCTACGGCGAGGCGTGATCTCGAAGCGCTGTCAGCTGCGGGAATTCCCGTGTACCCACAGGTCGGCCGTGGCGGTGGGTGGCAACTACTCGGCGGTGCTCGCACCGACCTGAGCGGGCTCACATCGGCTGAAGCGCGTGCGCTTTTCCTCCTGGTCGGGCCAGCCGCGTCCGTAGTCCCAGAGGCCAAGTCGGCGCTCCGCAAGCTTGTGCACGCCCTTCCCGACAGCTTTAGAACGGATGCCAAAGCGGCGGCAGAGGCCGTCGTGCTTGACCCCGCGCGGTGGGGCCGGCCCCACCGCGCACAGCCACCACTCGTGACCAAACTCCAGGCCGCTGTCATACAGCGCCGGAAGGTACGCCTGAGCTACCGGGGTTGGGACCGCGACCCGGTCGAAAGACTCTGCGACCCGTGGGGCCTGGTCGAGAAGAACGAGGTGTGGTACCTACTCGGCGGCGTGGATGGCGCCCAGCGAACATTTCGCATCGAGCGGATCATCTGGGCAGTTGCCACAGAAGATCCCGCCGATCGCCCGGACGACTTCGACCTCGCAGAGGCATGGGATACCGTCGTACGCGACGTGAACCAGCAACGCGAGAGCGCATCCACGATCGTGGTCACAAATACCGCGATATTGCCCTTCCTGCGTGAACAGTTCGGCGAGCTGGCAGTGGAGGACACCGCGATCGACGACCATCGAGCCAGGGTCCGAATCAGTGCGCCGGCCGAAATCATGCTCGCACGCGGCCTCGCTGGATGGGGTGAATACATTGACGTTCTCGAGCCGGCATCCGTGCGCTCGGAACTCATGCGCCTCGGCGCCGCGCTCGTGAAGCGCAATGGGCCGTAGGCCCGGGACCCGCACTCACAATGCCCGTTGAGCGTTCCCCTTCCAGGCACGAGGATCACTACCCGCCAAGTGTCCGTCGATTCGAGCTGCGTCCGGTTGGCGGTCACTGAACGGTTGATCTACCAAGCCAATATGGTGAGTGCATGGAACGTCTACGCCGGGCGGGTCGGTGAGCGCTACGCCGACAACCCTGACGGCGCGGACCACGAGTTCTAACGGCAGGGCGCGGATGAGATCTGTGCGCGAGCCATCCTAGGTCTCGGCTGCGAGAAGGGCATCCTGACGGCGGCTTTCGTCCGAACCGATCGCATGGTCGCGGCCGGTTTTTTTCGGTCCGATGAACGGCAGCACGGAAGCCAGGCAGATAATAGCCACGAGTTGCATCGGGTCCGTGTAACATGCGGCTTTATGAAGACCTCGACGCCGTTGTCGCGACCCATGGCTTGGTTCTGCGTGGTGGTCGCATCGTTCGCGATGCTACTCGCGCTGTTCAACCTCATCTTCAACACCGAATTGGTTTGGTCATGGCTTCCGCTGTTTATCCTCATGCCGCTCAGCCTGGTGGTTGGCGTGCGTAGTCTTCGCGCTTTGGGCCGGGCTAATCGTTAGCTGCCTCGGGACTGGGTCGCCTTAAACGAAATCGGCTTTTAGAGCAACTTCCATTCAAGGCCCGGCCTTCACAAAACGAGTCCGTTTACACGGGCGCGAGCAATGGCGCGAGGACCCGTGCAGGCGTGTGGCCTTGGACTCTCACTGAATTACTGGAGTGTCTCGCAACCAAATCGCCTCGTAACCCATGGGATGTCAGATACTGACACCTGCTCCGTAGCGGTGCAGACAATGAGTTCGATGCGCCAAATGGCGATCAATGTACGCCGCCAAAGAGCACAAAAAGTCACAGCCAGCTGAACCACCTCTCCGCTACCGCCTACGGTCTTCAACATTCGATTGCACCGGGTCAGTGGCTCGACACGGAAACCTCGCATGTCCCGTATGGGGTTCCCCATACGGGAACGGATGAGAGTCGTCGATCGACCGTTCGCGTGTCCCGCTTGCGTCCCTTTCAGCCTGCTTCGCCCAGGCCACCTAGCTTGCCATCCGGCAGTTCCTTGTAAGCAACCGCTACGTACACGCTGATTCGACTAAGCCACACAGCAATAGTTTTGGCCGTGTTCCAGCCTCAACGGTTGGCCGATGGCAATCCTGCCAGACCGGTTATGAACCGGACAGCTTCATACCTGCGGGGCTCGGGACGGGACGAATTCAGATCTGTGTTTCGGGCACCAGAGGAACATCGGCGGTCGCCCGGCGATTGACACGGTCGGCGAGAACGATGGCAATGACACCGAGCAGTACTGTGCCGCCGATCCGGGCAAGGCCGTCCGTCCCCATCAGGAGCCAGGTCACCAGATTGGGTCCATATATGGTGGCCGAGCCTCCGCCCAGCACTTGCAGTAGCAGCCAGGTCACGGACACCGCCGCCACGATCCCGGCTGGCACCCAATTCCACGGAGCAGGCACGGCACCGAGCCGGGCGATCTGCATGACCGCAACCAACGCGAGAGCGAACTGCACGAACGAGTCCGCGTAGGCGAAAGCCATGAATAGGATCGGTGCGTTCGAGAAGTCATCGCCGATAAAGCCGTGCAACACAGACCCAAGAAGGAGCCATACAGCCAACAAAACGAGAGCGGTGGTGCCGACCGGGCGGCGCGCCGTGACGCTACCCTCGCCACGCACACCAAAGGCAAACACCAACAGAGCGGCGGAGAACAAAGCAGGGCCCACCATCTCGGCGTACGGGAAGAGCGGGGGCAGCGCGATTACCGTGATGACGACCGAAGCAAGCAGGAGCCCCCCCGCCGATCGACAACGCGAGGGAAACCGGTGATACTGCGCGATCACGAAGCTGTGAGCTTGCCATATTCCCGACTCTACTCAGCGCATGCGGGGTGTCTAGATGGGTCGCAAGAGGAGGCGGTTGCATCGGCGGGCGTCGCCATCGTCGGCGTCACAGAGCGGAAAGCCCTGATCACCCCGCGCAGCAGACAACGCTAAGGCAACGATGCCCAACTGCAGGACTCAGACTCTTGAGATTGAACCCTCTCCACTGACGGCGTTGTTCTCCTCATGCGCCAAGAACACTGACCCCATAAAGGGTTCGGCTTACGGGCGCTCAATATTCGGTTGTGGCGACTGGACCGTGGGAGGTCAGGATGGGGGAAGATGCTTTTGTGAACCACAAAACACCCATCGACCTAGCCGCCTGGCCACGTCGGGAACATTTCGACCATTATCAAACCCGTGTTCCGTGCACTTACAGCGTGACGGTCCCGCTCGATGCGACCCTTTTTGTAGCCGCACTGCAACATACCGGCAGAAAAATCTATCCGGCACAGATCTGGGCGATCGCCTCCGTCGTGAACAATCACGAGGAATTTCGGATGACTGTCGACAAGGAGGGCCACCCGTCAATTTGGAATGTTGTGCATCCGGCGTTCACTGTGTTGAATCCCGACCGTGAGACCTTCGCGAGCGTCTGGACCGACTATAACCAGGATTTCTCACAGTTCTACGACCAGGCGGTGGCGTTGCTGTCGACACATCGAACGGCGACCACAATGTTTCCTCAAGGCGACGTGCCAGAGAACATCTTCGACATCTCAAGTCTGCCCTGGCTCTCGTTCAGTGGATTCGAGTTGAACATCGCCCATGGACACGACCATTACCTGCCTATCTTCACCCTCGGTAAGTACGTCGAGCGAGCGGGGCGAGTGACGCTCCCGTTCGCCCTGCAGATCCATCACGCTGCCGCGGACGGGTTCCATGCCGCCCGCTTCATCAACGAGCTTCAAGACGTTTTCAACGCCTCCGCAAACTGGCTCGCATAAGCTCAGACACCGCTTCCTGCAGAAGGTTCGGCTTACGGGCGGAAATGCGAGCCAGCCCGGGCAACCCAGGCGGATCGATGCTCACGTCATTCGCTATCAGTCGGGTTCTGTAACCAACCATGCTGCCCAGTTAATATTGACTCATGATCACCAGCGGGACCGTAGAAACCCAACACCTCTGTCTGCGGCCCGTCATCGAAGAGGATTCCGACTCGGTGTGGCTCTTGCACTCGGATGCGCGCACGAACAGATACAACCCAGCCGGCCCGATGACCGACCGTTCACAGGCTGAGGAGCAAGCACGAGCGTGGGCGGCCAACTGGGCGATTGACGGGCAAGGGTACTGGACTCTCGAAGAATTGCACGTGCCTCAGGTTGTCATCGGTTTTGGGGGCATTCGGGCGACAAATTGGCGCGGTCGCCAGGTCTACAACCTGTACTACCGACTGGCGCCGGCAGCATGGGGCAAAGGATTGGCCAGCGAGTTAGTTGCGGCCGCTGTCGAGCGATGGCATGAACTCGGCGAGCATCTCCCGCTCGTCGCTTACACGACGGCAGAGAATCTCCCCTCGCAAAGGACTGCACTCAAAGGTGGCCTGACGAGACGACGCGACCTGGACGAAGTGACAGGCGCGTACACGGATGTCGTATTCGCTCTGGGTCTGGACTAATCGCCCTACGAGTTCCCATTGAGGGAAGAGGAAAAACGCGCGACTCAGGAACTCCAGTCCCGTATGAGGTTCGGCTACCGGGACACCGTGTGTGCCGCGCGGTCGGGCCAGTCACGGTGAGATGCTAGTTCTGTGGAATTGAACCAGAGCACCGATGCGCAAGCCGTTGTCATCCGTCCCTATGGTCAAGCGGATGCCGCAGACACATTGGCAGTATTCCTTGCTGCGGTGACCGAGACCGCTGCCGCCGATTACTCGCCGGAGCAGATTCAGGCGTGGGCTCGGCCAGAAGCGCGAGATCTGCCCACCTGGCATGCGTCGATGCAGGAGCGGAACAGTTACGTGGCCACCGTGGATGGTGCACCAGCCGGCTTCTCCGATGTGAACCCTGCTGGTTATATCGACATGCTGTTCGTTGCCCCTCGATACCAGCGACAAGGGGTAGCACGACAACTGATCGGACGCGTTGAGGTCCACGCGCGTCAGGCGCAGCTGACAGAGCTGATAGCCGACGTCAGCATCACTGCCCGCCCCTTCTTCGAGCGCCGCGGATTCACCGTCGAGGTAGAACAGCACCCGGTGATGGGCGGCGTTTCGCTGACCAATTACAAGATGAAGAAGAAGCTCCTCGACAGCGCGGTGTGTCTGAGCGGGCAGCTTGTCTGCCATACCCAGGACCAGGCGAACACTGTCCGGGATCACCTACCACTGCACCTTGCCCTGACCCGCGCCGAACCGGGATGCCGTTCGTTTAACGTCACCGCGACGAGCGATCCGCTGGTGTGGCAGGTCGAGGAGCGCTTCGAGCATGCAGCCGCCTTCAAGGCTCATCAGGACCGTGTCGCCAGCAGCGAGTGGGGTCAGGCTACCTCAGGCATCGAACGCCGTTACTCCGTGATCGGACTCTAGCCCTTCGCCCGTCTCAGTACCTGATCCTGCACCGGGAACCGGACTTGTCCCGGTCAGCGTTCGACTTGCGGGACGGTTCAGAAGCTCTACGCGTATGACGTTTTGGCGCTGTTAAGAGGCGTACTCGGAACGTTACACCGTGCGTCAGCGGCGCGTTTCCTGCCCTCTCACGGCGGTTCAGGAAACCCTACATGGAAAGTTCGACGCCAACCGCAATCTGCCTCAAGGCTCGAATATGTTCGTCAAAGACGCCCTTTCCGTCGTCTGTGAGACGAAGCCATGTCATTCGCCGCGCGTCCGTCCGTGTCGCAGAGGCGATCTTTTTTGAGCTCACAAAGCCCGCTGTAGCGAGCACTTTGAGGTGCTTCGATAGGGCGGCGTCACTGATGCCGAGGGTGTCTCGGAGAACGGCAAAGTCGAGTTCATCAACAGCGCGCAGGAGACCGCAGATTCGCAGTCGTATCGGCTCATGAACAAGTTCGTTGAAAGAGCCTTCAGGGGGCATTGCTGACGCGTCCTCGCATGGAAGATGCTCCTAGCAGGGCAAGGCCCGTTGCGGCCACGAAGCCAGCGATCACAGGGGCCATGATCCACCAGGGGAACCCGCTGGCGGCAAGTCCCAGCGAGACACTGAAAAAGAACAGGGTGGTCACAATAGCTATAGCGAAAAGCGCACCTTCACGTAGGCGAAACCCTAGTAGCTTAATCCCAGTCACCCATTGATAGCCGAGCACTAGGAAGATGCTCATCATGACGAGGAAGGTCAATACGAACCCGCGGTTAAACGATTGCGGCAAGGCCGGAGTGGAGATGAAGATTGCAGCTATTGCACCGAGACCAGGGGCGAACCACCTCGTTTCCTTTAGTCGCTCAGTTAGGCCCGCGCGGTCGGACTTGAGACAACCTAGGAGAAGGGCAGCATCGTTCCGCTGGTCCGGTCGATCGGAAGGCAAGTTGTTTTCCATAGAGGCAAGTCTATAAGTGACTTCCTCTAGGGGCAAGTGAGTTGCTCGCATCGGACCCTGACAGCTGAAGAAAGTTAACAGAGAGCATCAAAGACGACTGCTGTATTTCTGTTTGAAGTGCTGTCCCGCAAGACGTTCCTGAAGCGAAACACGGTACGAGCGACGATCAGCCGGGCATAGAGCGCTTTCGCGGTTCAACCTTGCTTCATGATCGGAGCGCGCTGATTCACCGCAGTGTCGACGTTCGTCGGAGCAAAACGCGATGGAGTATCGGGTAGAGTGCTGGCCGCGCGGACGGGGAGAGGGCGCGAGCCCTTCAATGCGTCTCATCTCTCTCGCTCTGGAACGACCGAGACAAGCGCTGGGCAGCTCGCCTCTCACCACGCACGTGGGCAGTCCGGGTTAGCTGGCATCCTCGGATTCTGTGAGGTTCCCCAATGCCACTCTCCCGAGATTTCGAAACTTCGCCGAGTTGGTGCCGAACCCTGCGGCCGCAAACGTCCCGCTACCGGGCACCTTCCTCTGGCGAGCTACTGCCTAGGGCGGCCTGAATTCTCCGAATGATCGACCCGAGGATGCCCGACGCGAGAAGTCCTGAACCGAGTGGGCCCGCGGAGTCCTCACCAAGTGGTGGTAACTGCCGAAGCGCCGCCCTGACTGGGGCATTCATGTGCTCGAGTTGCCAGGAGATCTCACCGGAGACTGCCTTGGCCTGATCCGTGGCGGCCAGCCCGGCGGCTTTCGCAGCGTAAGCGGCTGCGCCGAGTGCGTGCGCGCCCATGTGAGCGACGCCGGCAGCTTGTCCAGCAGCCCGAGCGGCTGCCACTGCCGAGGGCGAGTTCACGGCTTGCGCGGCCCGGTCAGCAACGAAGCGCCTACGAATTTCGCCGGCGGTATCAAGTTCACCCTGAGCAAATGCCCGAGTACGAGCGATGGCATCACGTGGTCGGCCGTCTGTTGGGGCCTCCGTCTCAAAAAAGACCAAGACTCGCTCGGCACAGTCCGCGGCCCACGCTGTGACGAGGCGTCGGTCAGCTTCGCTGAGTGACTGCGGGGAAGGCATGTCTCACCTGCTCGTGCGGCTGTGCCCTGGCCGTCGTAGGCCGAGCACAATCGGGATGATGCCGACGATCGCGAGGATGAGCCCGATGGAAAGCCACATCCGGTTGCCCGTCATGAAACTTCCCGGGATCAGATTCAGGCCCTGCCCGCCCCAGACTCCACCAAGGATTAGAGCGATCACGCCGATGGTGATCAGGGCGATGCGTCCGCCACGGCTAGTTACATTGACCAACGTACCCTGACCGACTCACCCGTCGCCAGGGAGGGGTTCCCGTATTGGAGTTCGACGTAGACCTCGCGCGTGGGGGCTCGATCACGTCCGCTGATCTCGGATCGGTCAACGCAACTCGACCACTTCGGTTGCCGGGACAGGCCCGGACTGGGAAAATGCTTGCCTGCGCAAGGACGAAGTGGGCCTCATCAGCCCACTGCATTGTGAGAGGGAGGTCGAGAAGTGCGAGATGGGTTGCTCGGATCGATCTGGTTCCGTGCTCTGTCGAGCGGGGATGCGGCCTTGTTGCACGAGTTGCACGGTGATCCGATGACGAATGCGCACAATCCGCTCGGTGCCTCACCAGACCTCCGCGCGAGTGAGGAGATGCTCAAGAGCTGGTTGCAGCACCGGATGGATCATGGCTTCGGCTACGAACTGGCTTTCGAAGGCAACCGACTTGCCGGGATCTGCGGCGCTCGGCGTGATCTCTAGCGCGACATGCCGGTCATTAATCTCTATTGGCGCCTCCTCCCCGACTACTGGGGGAAGGGACTCGCAGGCGATCTCGGCTGGCACGCTCTGGACATTGCACGCTCAGTTACGCACCTGGCCGATGAGCTGATCGTGGCGAGGATGCTACCCGGAAACGCAGGCTCCGTGCGCGTCGCCGAGAAGCTCGGCCTCACCCGTTGCAGCGACTTGGACGGCGAGGCGTACGGTGTGCGCTGGATCCTCTACACGGCCGCCGTCATGGTCCCGTAGTTCCGTTGCTCGCGTCCGACCTCAACGGCGGGTGGCCTCTGCCGCATGCTGGCGCAACTGCTCGCGCGTGGGGATAGGCCCGTCGCCCACCAGCATGGCTTCGTTGACGGGTTGCCCCATAACGAGCCGGTTGAACATGGTGGCGGACCGGGTGGCGTCCTCGATATTCAATAGGCTCCTCTCGCGGAGGGAGGTGAGCGCGGCGGCAAGCGAGTCGATGGCGCGGCCTGGCCCGTTCTCGAACAGTGCACGCGCGCGGTCGCGGAACCGAGCGACCTCGTCCATCACGAGTCGGCGCAGCTGCAGCTCTTGACCACGCTCGGATGCCCGTAAATGGTACCGCTCCAACAGCAAACAGCTGAGGGGTCCCTCAGCAGACGCTGTTCGTCAACGTAGTTGCCCACCGGTTGATGTGCTGCGCGATTCGACGCCAGCAGGCGTGCGTGCGTTGCGACGGTTCGTTGAGCCACTTTCTCTGGTGGGGATGCGCGAATCCGATCGTCCGGTCCGTAGCCGTTGATGAACGCCGCGATGCGCACTGCAGCGCGGTGAGGTTCCATGGCCACGTCATTGAGGATGATCGTCTGTGCCGCGTATGCGAGATCCCAGAGCCGAGTGCATCGCTGGCAGCGGAACCTTGTATCGGCGGGGCGTAGAGATCAATCCAAAGCGAACTCTCGAAAGCTCGCGGCGAGTGATTGGCGGGGGCACCCGGCACGGCAGAGACGCGTGAGCGGTCAGTTCTATTGCGGGGGCGCTGCCGGAGCTGATCAGCGTGGCGCCACAGGTGCCGGAATTGGCGTAGAGGATGTGGGTTGAGGCTCAGTTCCAAAGGTTGGGGCAAGATCGCGTTCGGCCCCCGAGATGATCATCCTTAGTCCATGCTCGAAAACGTCTTCGCCCAGCGGGTCCCCTCCGGTCTGCATGGCCTCCACAAACGTGTCGAGCGTCGGGCCACTGAGTAGATCCATCGGATTCATCATGCCGGATGTATCGTTGCGTCGCGCATCGATAGCGGCCTGCTCTTTCAATACGAATTGCGAGGGGAATGTCTGGCTGACGGTGTTTCCGGCGATATTAGTAGGATTCTGCGGCCAGCGAGCGGTCTCGGAAGGTGATGACGAACGGGTTGAGAGCTGGCTTCTTTCGCATAGTCCACCGCATTCGACCGACCCTGGTTCTGCCGCACTGTGACTGTGGGCGCGGGACCTCCTCGCTAGAGTGTGGGCACGGCGCCTCATGCCCGTAAATCTGCCGGTGTCTGATTTCGTTACCGACTCCGTGATCGGGGTCGACGGGGCCAGCGACGATGCCCCCAGCGCGTGGCTGTCATGAGCGATGCCCAGTTCGTGGCCGGCAACCCCGACAGCGATCTTGTCGCAGGCGCTCGACGCACGCTGCAGGCAAATCGTGGCGGCAGACCCGGATGTCTTGTTTATCGACGGAGACTTCGTCGACAAAGGCTTTGTCGAAGATTTCGCCCTCGCAAAAAAATCCTCAACGAGAAACTCGACGGCACGACTTTTCCGTACTATTGCATTCCCGGCAACCATGAAATCATGCGTACCGATATGGCCAACTTCCGTTCGGCCTTCGGGGACACCTCCCGGGTGGTCGACCAAAACGGCACCCGATTCATCACGCTCGACTTCTCGACCGGGCGTCTGTCAGGTGACTTCACGCAAGTGCAGCTGCTACGCGCCCGACTCGATGACGCCGCCGTCAACCTCGCTATCAGTGGCGTCGTCGTGCTCCAGCACATGCTCATTAACGAACGGATCGTGAATAAGGCCAGCCAGCTCGCCAGCCGCCTCGACGCCGAAATGGAACAGGACTGGCTTGAGGATTTCCGGGAGGAGAGCGGTAAATCGGTCGCCTTCGTTTTTGGGCACGTCGAGGTTTTCCAAGCCTCCCGCGAAAACGGCATTTCATACCTGATCAATGGCAACTCCGGCAAAACACCGGCCGGTTCATCGTTCGGCGGCTTCACCGGGGGACCAGGCTGGGCATCGACCCGGCAGCGGGAGCGTGGCAAACGGCGGATGCGGCGTGGCTTGAATCCGACGTGTAACCGCACGTCAACGCGGTGAATATCACCACCCCGAGCACCTCACTTGAGTTGGGTGCGCGCTTTGACCTCGACCCCGCGATCGCCCAAGACGGCGACCGTACCGTCGACGTCGCCTGGCCGATGAGCTACTCCTGGCTGCGCACATCTGGTGTGCACGTCGGGGCCATAGATGATGCACCGACGGATACCACGGCATCGGTCGACCCGACAACCAACGTTTTGACTGCGCTGCGTGCGGGAACCGGTTCGGTAGGCCTTCCCGTCAATAGCGAGGTGGCATCGATTTCTTTCACGACCGTGGGCAGCACGGTAGATCTGACCGGCGACCCGACGTTCGGTCAAATCCTGACAGCCGACATCTCCCAGCGGGTTGGTGTTCAGAACGCGACCGCGGTCACCTATCAGTGCCTTCGAGCGGGCGAGCCGATCGAAGGCGCGGTCGGCTCGAGCTATGCCCTCGGGGTTGACGATGTGGCAACGGGGATCTCGGTACAGGTGAGCGTCGCGGCCGACTCGCGAGAGACAGTCACATCAACCAGCAGCGAGAGCACACCGATCGCCGCGGCAATTCTTGCTCCGGCGGTTCCGATCGTCACCGGAACGGCGCAAGTGGGAAGCGAACTGTCAACCGATCCTGGAGAGTGGACTCCGGCGTCGGTCGATCTGACCTACCAGTGGAACGCCGACGGGCAAACGATCCTGGGTGCTTTAAATGCCGCCTACCAGCCGACAGCCGACACCCTCGGCTTCGAGCTAAGCGTGACGGTCACCGGAACGAAGCCGGGCTACGCCACTCAGTCCCAGAGCAGCACAACGACCTCAGCGGTAGCGTCGGCCGACGTTGTGACCCGACGCTCACAGCGGAGTCCACACGCATCAAAGCCGGCGACGACTTGACCGTCGTGGAGAACGACTTCACGGCTGGGTCGCACATCGAGGTGTGGCTGCACTCCACTCCGGTGCTGCTTGGTCGGACCACCGTCGGCACAACTTGGTCGTTCAGCCTTACCGTGACGGTGCCGCTGACCACGCCGCCGGGAGCACACTCCCTCGTCGTTACCGACGGCGTAACCGGACTCGAGGCACGAGTCGGGCTCGACGTAGCTCCGGCAATCATTACCAGTCCAACCGAATCTGGGTCGGCCCCCGACGATCTGGTTTCAACAGGTGTCGATGCCAGTCTCGGCTTCGTGGGTGCCATCCTCTTGCTGCTACTTGGAGGTCTGGTGCTCATACGTCGGCGCAAAGCCACAACCAGACAGTTGTAGGGGTCAGCTCACGAAACGAAATAAATATCACGGTAAGAGTTGAACCCGCTCGTCCCTTGTTTAAACGTCATCGATGGCGTGCTGGAATCCAGCAGTAAAGCGTGGAGATTGAGACGCCGAGGTCTGTGTGGCGGCGTCGGTCGGGGATGAGCCGCTGACGAGAAGGTTTTTCGCTGATGCGATTTTGTTATCTGTCCTGAGGCGTTTCCGGCCGGGAAGGTGACCTCCGGCCCGAGCGGCGGCAAAGCCGACCTGGGTGCGTTCGATCCTGAGTTCTCACCCATTTATGCGAGCGAGGCCATTAGGCCGAAGAAGCACCACCCAACGCGTGTCGTGGTGTCGATCTGGTCAGTCGGCGAACAGAAACCCCACCATCAGTGTGGAGTTATTCGGTGAAGTCGATGAGCTTATTCCCCGTCCGACCGCATTGTTCCGCTCGTACTGGAGCCTCTAAGTGCATGGATATTTGATATCGGTCTGCGCGATAGGTGGAGATTGAATATTCGATGGGCGTGCCCTGTCCGGTGAAGGAGCTGCGGTGGAAGAGCAGTACAGGGGCGCCTGATTCGATGTCCAGTAGTGCAGCGGTTATTTCCGGCGCCGGAGCGGCTTCGACTGTTTGTTCCACACGTTGGACAGGGTGCCCGCTCGCGGAAAGGATCCGATATAAAGATCCGTTGAGGTTTTCTGACAGCAAATTGGGTAACAGCCGGATAGGCAGCCACGATTCGTCCACGCTGACTGGTGCGCCATTGCCTAGGCGCAACCTGCGGATGTGGTGGGCTTTGCTTTCTGGAGTCAATCCCAGATGTTCGGCGGCTGCCTCTGGAGGAATTGTCGTGGTGGCGGAAATAATGCGAGTGCTGGGCTCAATACCAGCGGCCCTCATATCTTCGTTGAACGAGGCGAGGTGCAAGGTAGAGCGCACCATTCCGTGGGAAACAAACGTTCCTTTTCCTCTGACTCGTACCAGGGCTCCGTCGTGCACGAGGTCGGAAATTGCGCGACGTACCGTGATGCGCGAGACCCCGAATTGTTCCTCAAGTTGCCGTTCACCTACTAGAGCGTCTCCTGGTCGCAGGCTGGCCGCCACCAGTTCCTGTAGTTGCCGGCGCACCCAGACATGTTTGAGCTCATTCTGTGTTCCCATCGATTCAACTCCCCACCAGTTCGAAGAGAAGTTCACCTGCTTCAACCCGCGATCCGATGCTGTCAGTGAGTACAGCACCTGGTTTGGTGTCCAAGACCACGACAGGGCAGCACGGGCTGAGGTTTTTCGAGATTATCAATGCGACATCGACGCTGATCATGCGGTCGCCAGCTTCCACCTGGTCACCCTTTTGGACGTGCACGGTGAAGCCTTCGCCTTTGAGGTGGACCGTGTCGATCCCGACATGGACCAGGACGGCTGGCCCGGAGGCATGCTGCACGATGTAAGCGTGCGGCATCACTTTGGCCACCCGACCGGTAATCGGCGCGACGGCGGTAAGCACGCCAGCATCACTGTCCGGCACGACAGCAACTCCCTCGCCCACCAATCCCGTGGCGAAAACCGGATCGGGTATGTCTGCCGCCGCGATCACCCGACCGGGCAAAGGCGAGACCACGTAGATAGCACCGTTCTGGGTCGCAGTGCTCACATCAAGTCCTGGATGTCCTCAGCCAGATTTTCAGCCTCGGGCCCGACCACTACTTGAACGATCGTGCCCGCTATCATCACGCCGTGGGCACCGGCAGCTTTCAGGGCGGCTTGATCGACGCGGGCGGCGTCCACTACTTCGGTGCGCAAACGCGTGATGCACCCTTCAATTTCTTCCACGTTACCCGCGCCGCCCAGCGCTGCCAGGATGACTTCTGCTTTGGACATGTTCTGCTCCTCACTTTCGTTGATGTGGTGTTTCGCTGTGCCGTACTCTTCTGCTCGAGCTCTGGGAGCCTGTCCGGTTGACAACAACCGCGTTTAGCCGTCACAGTGATTACAGCCACTGGTTATAACCAGCTAGTTCGACCGTACAGAGTCCGTTCGATCCACACAAGCACTGCACCTTTTCGAGATGGGAAACACCATGTCAACGGAAAACACCGGCAAGCCTGAGGATGCCGGCTCATCAATCGCACCCGACTCCGGCAAGGCCAAGGGCACCGGCAAGGCGCTGCAGAACCTGCAGCGTTTCGGGCGTAGTCTCATGCTGCCAATCGCCGCACTTCCGGCCGCAGCCCTTTTACTACGGCTCGGCCAAGATGACCTGCTGGGTCGGTTTGAGTCCCTGACTACGGCTGCCCAGGTCATCGGCGCAGCGGGCGGAGCGTTATTCGAGAACCTTCCATTGCTCTTCGCCATCGGCATTGCCTTCGGGTTTGCCCGCAAAGGCGACGGCTCAACCGCGCTTGCCGCCGCCGTCGGGTACTTGGTCATGATCAACGTGTTCGAGGTTATGGCACCGCTTGTCCTCGGTGCCGCGCCAGAGGGTGGCGAAGAGCCCGTCATCAACTACGGCGTCCTAGCGGGTATCATCATGGGCCTCACCACAGCGTTGTTGTGGCAGCGCTTCCATCGCACTAAACTCCCAGACTGGCTGGGCTTCTTTGCCGGCCGGCGCCTGGTACCGATTCTGACGGCTCTCGCCGGCATCGTCATCGGCGTCGTTATGGCACTGATCTACCCGATCTTCGACCGCGGTCTGACCAGCGTGGGTAACGCCGTCGCGGAGAACACAGTAATCGGCAGCGGTGTCTACGGTGCTCTCAACCGGCTACTTATTCCCCTCGGACTGCACCACATCCTGAACTCGATCGTCTGGTTCATCATCGGTGACTACGAGGGCACCAATGGAGACCTGAACCGGTTCTTCGCGGGAGATCCCACCGCGGGCGTCTTCATGACCGGATTCTTCCCCATCATGATGTTCGCCCTGCCCGCAGCCGCCCTGGCGATCTGGCAGGAAGCAAGGCCCTCGCAGCGCAAGATCGTGGGTGGTGTCATGCTCTCTACTGGCCTGACGGCCTTCCTCACCGGCATCACGGAACCCCTCGAGTTTTCTTTTATGTTCGTCGCCTGGCCGCTATACGTCATACACGCCATTCTGACCGGCACGTCGTTCCTGGTGGTGAACATCCTCGACATCCATCACGGCTTCGGCTTTTCGGCGGGAGCGATCGATTACCTGCTGAACTTCGGCATTGCCGAGAAACCGCTGTGGCTGATACCGATCGGGCTGATCTACGCAGCCATCTATTACGTACTGTTCCGCTTCGTCATCCGCCACTGGAACCTCCGTACCCTCGGCCGCGAGGACGAAACCGAAGGAACCCCGTCCATGACTACGCCTGATGCAAGCTGATTCAGCAGCGGTGTTCCCCGAAACACCCGTTCGTGTCTTTCGGGGCCGCCTCATCACCGGACAGCCCGGTGAAGACGTCATCGAGGATGGCGCAGTCTGGCTGGACGGCGGACGTATCCGCTGGTGCGGTCCGGCCGTAGACCTGCCTGCCGAAATCAACACTCCACTCGAGCGGGTACCCCTGATCTTGCCCGGTCTGGTGGACGTACACTGCCACGGTGGAAGGGGCCACACCTTCGCCTCGGATCTTGAAGGCGCATATCTTGCCGCAAATTATCATGCTGTCCACGGAACCACGTCCGTACTCGCCTCACTCGTCGCGGCGCCGTCACCCGTACTTCTGAAACAAATTACGGTACTGCGGGAACTGGTGCAGGATGGCACCCTGGCAGGGTTGCACTTGGAAGGACCGTTCCTCGCGGAGAGCATGTGCGGTGCGCAGGACCCAGCCGCGATCATCGACGGCAACCCAGCACTTCTAGAGCAATGGCTAAAAGCCGGCCAAGGCGCGGTAACATCCATCACTCTCGCCCCAGAAACCCCCCACTTCGCGGAGTTAGTGGTCCTGTGCCAAGACTACGACGTCGTTCCCTCTTTGGGGCATACTGCCGCCACAGCAGCCCAGACACGCATCGCCCTGGCAAGCATGTCCCCGGAAGACTCGCAGCCTTGGTCGGCCACGCACTTGTTCAACCGCATGCCACCACTAGGTCATCGTGTGCCTGGGCCGGTCGCGGTCCTATTGCAGGCCGCACAGCGCACGCCTAGCCGAATGATTCTGGAACTGATCGCCGACGGCGTGCATCTCGACCCGGAAATCGTCCGTATGGTCTTCGCTTTGGTCGGTCCGCAATCAATCGCGCTGATTTCCGACGCGATGGCGGCGACCGGGATGAACGACGGGGCATACTCCCTCGGAAGTCTGGACGTGATCGTTCAAGCTGGCATTGCCCGGCTAATACCGGCCGACCCAAATGCACGCGGGGCGATCGCAGGAGGGACGAGCACGCTGCTAGAAAACGTGCGTCACTGCGTCGAGTGGGGAATACCTCTGGTTGACGCCGTCACGGCTGCATCATCCACTCCCGCGCGGCTGATGGGTTTCACCGGGCGGGGCACCATCACCGAGGGCCACCGCGCTGACCTGCTGGTAACCACGGAAGACCTCGAAGTACTGCAGGCCTACCGCGCCGGCATTCCCATGAAGATTGAAAGGACAGATCGTGCAAATTATCTTATGTGACTCACACGAACAGGTCGGAGCCCGGGCCGCTGATGTCGTGGAAGCCCGACTCCGGCAAGGTCCTACAGTTCTGGGGTTAGCAACCGGCAGTTCTCCAGCTGGCACCTATCGGGAACTCATCAGGCGTCACCGTGAGGAGTCGTTGAGCTTTAACCAGGTCACGGCGTTCACCCTGGACGAATACGCCGGGTTGAAACCCGACCATGAGCAGTCCTACTACTCAACCATCCGGCGTGAATTCGTGGATCACATCGACCTGCCCTTGGAGCAATTGCTGACACCCAGCGGGGACGCAGCGGATCTAGCAGCCGAAGCTGACCGGTACGACGCAGCGATCGTATCCGCGGGCGGAATCGATATACAGATCCTCGGAATCGGAGCCAACGGGCACATCGGGTTCAACGAGCCCACCTCTTCCTTGGCATCACGTACCCGGGTCAAAACTCTGTCTGGGGCGACACGGGCGGACAACGCCGGATTCTTCCCTGAGGGTGAGGTCCCTAGGCTGTGCCTGACCCAGGGTTTGGGAACGATTCGAGACGCCAAACAAGCAGTGCTTGTAGCACTGGGCGAAAATAAGGCAGACGCCGTCCGCTCCATGGTTGAAGGACCTGTGAGTGCCTACTGCCCAGCATCGGTCCTGCAACTGCACCGCAGGGCCGTCGTCATCCTGGATCCGGAAGCCGCTTCGAAACTAACGCTTCTCAATTATTACCGGGAAGCCCAAGAACTCAACGATCAACTGTGACCTGCACAGGAAGGGGGTCTCACCTTTCGCCGGCGGGGCACATTTGACGCGTCCGTCATCACTCTCGGCTTGATAACCGCCAAGGCCTCACCATGTCACGGGCGACGATTGGCCGCCACTTGAACCTATTGCGCCAGCCACTATTGGCCAGACCCCGATACTTACACGCGACCAAGCGACTAAACCGGGACGTCGTGGTTCACTCGGCGGCAGGGGCGAGGCCCTCCGCCAACCGGGCGAGAGTACCCGCCGTGATCGCGGTGTAGAGCGGAATTGCATCGGGGGTAGATGAACTCATGACGCGCATGGGCGGCCGGTTCCACCCGCGGTCGACCATGATAGACACGCGCGGGTCAGTGCTTTCAACGGCGTCAAACGCTGCGTCGACCCGAGCCATCTCCTCGGGATCCTCGATGCGAATGTCGATGCCGGCGACTGCCGTTCCGGCCACGACGTTGGTGCCAGATCCCCCGGAAATTCATCCCACATTGATGGTGGTGCCGCGCTCTGGCTCGGCGATGCCGATCACCTCGGTAACGAACGCCGCGAGAGCATGGATAGCGCTCGCGCCGTCGGTCGGGTTGAGCCCGGCATGAGACTCAACACCCGTGGCCGTGGCCGTGGCTGTAAAAATGCCCACCCCCTTGCGACCGGTCTTGACGGCGCCGTCAGAGGTGGGTTCAAGCACCAGTACGGCATCCGCTATGACGGCGGCCGCCTCGATGATGGGGCGAGAGACAAGAGAACCGATCTCTTCGTCACCATTGAGGTGAGTCCTTCGCGCGGGGGTGCAGATGATTTAGATGCCGAAGGGGATACCTAAGGCATACCAGATGAAGAAAAATGCGATCCAGACAACCCACACCACCATAGCGAGCGGGATGGTGAATGAGGCGAGTGTGCCGATGCCAGCGGACGTGCGATAAACCTGAATGTACCCCAGGGCCATGACGAAGTACGGGCTCATCGGGGTGACCGAATTGGTCACCGAATCAGCGATACGGTAGATCGCCTGGGTGGTCTCTGGAGGAATGTCAAGCAGCATGAGCATGGGAACGAAGATCGGTGCGGCAAGTGACCACATGGCAGAACCGCTCGTGATCACGAGGTTCATAAACGAAATCAGGATCGCGATTCCAAGCAGGATAAGCCAGCTCGGAGCGTTGATGTCATCGAGGGTGCCCGCTCCGGTGATGGCAAGCACTTCGCCGATACCGGTCCATTTGAAATAAGCCAGGAACTGGGCAATAGCAAAGAAGAGCACGAGGATGGGCGCCATGGTCTTGATGCCCTTGATCATGGCGGCGATAGCGTCGGCGCTCGAGGTGAACGTGCCCGCCACACGCCCGTAGACCCAACCGATGATGCCGAAGAAGAGCCCAATAATGAAGGCCATGCCCGCGATCACCGGCGACGCCAGAATGCTACCGCCCTCACCGCGCAGGAACGAGTTGGCCGGAATCATGGCGATCGCGACCGTCACGAGGAACACGAGGGCGGTCAGGCCAGCCGCTCGCATACCCTTGCGCTGAGCCGGCGTGATCTCCAAGTCAGTGAGGCTCGTCGTCGCGGGGTTGTTGGCGACGTCGTCGGCGAGATCAGGACGCTTGGAAAGCACCTTTTCAACGACGATTGTGATGGTGACGGCAATTACCACCGACGATGCGAGCCCGAAGAAATAGTTAGCCAGCGGGGTGACAGTGATCGAAGGATCAAGGGTGGTGGCCGCGGCAGTCGTGATCGAGGACAGAAGGACGTCAGTCGTGGTGAGCACCGGCGACGCGTCATAACCGGCCGAGATCGACACGAACGCCACGATTGCACCGAGCACCGAGCACCGGGCTCTTACCGACGGCACGAAAGACTTGGGCACCCAGCGGAATCAGCGTGACATAGGCAGCATCACCGGCGACGTGACCGGATCATGGCGGCCATCGAGAGAGCGAACGTGACGTACTTCGTGGGCACCTTCGTGACCGTGTCACGCAGGACGGCATCGATGAGCCCGCTGCGCTCGGCGATGGCGATGCCGAGCATAGTGGTGAGGATGGTCGCCAAGGGCGGGAAGTTGGCGAAGTTGGTGACGGCTTGGCCGATCATCACCTGCATTCCCTCCGCGCTCAGCAAGCTGCGCACTGCAACGGTGTCACCGCTGGTGGGATTTACGGCCGACACTCCGCTGTACTGCAAGATAGCGCTCAAACCGATAAGCACGCCGGCCAGAATACAAAACAGCTAAAACGGATGCGGAAGCAGGTTGCCAACTCGTTCAATGGCCGCAAACGTGCGGAAGGCCGCGCGCATTGCCCTGGATTGCGGCTGGGCCACGTTCGCCGTCGTCGTCATTGACCATTTCCCCTGTATTGCATCAAAAAGCCTTGACGAAAACAGTATTGCAGAATCTTTGCGATATCACGATGATCATGACTCTCCTGACTTTTCCGTAGGCTACATCCGGCAGAAGAGCACGGGTTTGTGCCCAAGAAAACATTCGGGTTCAAGACGCCAGCCGCCGCCAGGAACGAATAGCTGCTGCTGCAACGCCATCACGACCACCAGCTGAATCCGCCCAAGGTGTTTCGGCGGCGTCGCCGAGGTACTGCCACCGATTCTCCGGGTTCAACACACCCAAATCCACCAGCTCCCGCGCAGAACGATGATCACCACGCTGATCACCAGAACGCGGATACCGCGGCCACACCCGCTCACCCGGCGCATTCGCATCACGAAACAACGGCCGGCTCGACACATCCACCCGCTTCACACGACGCCGCGGAACAGAATTTATGGTGGCGACTTCGGCCTGCCAGCATTCTCAAACCTCTCGTTCGGACTGATACCGATTCGCTCGATCCAGGAGCAACGCAGCCACCCCGACGAAGCGAGCGGCCACATCACGCAGATCCCACTTCGCCCGCGCCCACCCGTCTACATGCTTCACGATCAAATCGGTGCCGACGCAGACGATTAAAAACCGTGGCGGTATGACGGATGCTACTAATGAAAAACGCCGGAAACACCGTTAGCGAGACACTTCCTATGCCTCGTACTGGTTGGAAAAAGCCTGAGTCGGATCGCCGGTTGTCGGATCTGGTCTCCGTCGGCGTCATGACGACGGTGTTCGCACCGGGTGTTGTCGATGAGGTGATCGCCGCGTGTGGTCGCACGGAGAAGCGTCGTCGTTCGTTGCCGACGAGATCGATGGCTTATTTCGCGACGGGGATGGCGCTGCATTCGGATGGGTCCTATGAGAACGTGTTGGCGGTGATCTCGGATGGGTTCGCCTGGGCGGATCGGGCCGAGCACTCACCGAAGTTGGCTCGCCGGGCGGCGAGGGTGCGGCGCTGCCCGGCCCGCACAATCACGGCGCCCTGAGCGTCACATCGAGCAAGGATCGGGGTCGAGCCCCGTTCTGCTTGATACTGGCGACGAATTCACGCAGCAGGTTCGCTTCGGTGCGCACGTTGGCCTCGACCATGATCATGTTCGGGTCGACGTGCTCGACAATACCCATCAGGGAGGCAGATCGATGTGCAGGTGATCCGGGTATTCGTCGATCTCTGCGATGGGCATCCGCTCAGGCCGGTAACCAAGATCGATCATGCGGTCCGCCGGAGTGGCCCCGAGGGCGGCGCGGCGCGGCGTGCGGATGCTTCGCCACGAACGCCGGCAACCAATGCCTCGCGATAATGCCGGGCGAACAGCCGGGTGCTGCCGATGGCGATCACATAGCCCGCCCTCCGCTCGCCCGTGTCGACGACGAACGCTAGCTCGGGTTCGATGGCCCGGTATGGTTCGGCGAAGATGTCTGGTATCACGTTGTCGTTTGCGTGGAGGCCGGTTGCGTCTCCGCCGCCCGTGCCCGTCATCACGCATACCCGGTATACATCGCTCCGGTCGGTCGGCTGGTATCGACGAATGACGCTCATTTATCCATCATGTCTAATGCGGGCGCCAGTAGTCCTCGTTTCCGTGAGTGCCTCCCCGCGCCTGTCCTTGACGGCGCTCAAATATAGGAGTGGTATGGAGTTACTGCTTTCACGTGACGGTCGCCGTCAACTGACAGCGTCACCACATGACCGGAACATTTTGCACCGATTCCGGAAGCGTCCGCGAATACATCGCCGAATAGACGGAAAACACAATGTCAGGTAAAAACTTCACGACAAACAATGCCGGTATCCCGGTAGCCAGCGACGAACACTCGTTAACGGTTGGCTCAGACGGTCCGATCCTCCTGCAAGATCACTACGCCATCGAGAAGATGGCGCAGTTTAACCGCGAACGAGTGCCTGAGCGGCAGCCCCACGCCAAGGGCGGTGGAGCGTTCGGCCACTTCGAGGTGACGAATGACGTCAGCGCATACACGAAGGCCGATCTCTTCCAGCCTGGACGTAAGACCGACCTGCTGATCAGGTTCTCCACGGTGGCGGGCGAGCGTGGGAGCCCCGACACGTGGCGGGACCCTCGCGGCTTCGCCATAAAATTCTACACCGAGCAGGGCAACTACGACATGGTCGGCAACAACACCCCGATCTTCTTCATGCGTGATCCGATGAAATTCATGGACTTTATCCGCTCGCAGAAACGCCGCGCGGATACCAACCTGCGTGACAACGACATGCAGTGGGATTATTGGAGCCTCTCGCCGGAGTCTGCGCATCAGGTCATTTGGCTGATGGGCGACCGCGGCATCCCGCGTACCTGGCGGAACATGGACGGTTTCTCCAGCCACACGTACATGTGGGTCAACGCGGCAGGTGAGCAGTTCTGGGTGCGCTATCACTTCAAAACGAATCAGGGTATTGAGTTCTTCACTCAGGCTGAAGCGGACGCGATGGCCGGCACGGATGGGGATTTCCACACCCGTGACCTTCACAATGCCGTTGAGCGCGGCGATTACCCGAGCTGGACCCTGAAAGTACAGATCATGCCATTTGAGGCCGCCAACGATTACCGGTTCAACCCGTTCGATATCACCAAGATTATCTCCCAGAAGGATTACCCGCTGATTGAGGTGGGTCGCATGACGCTTGACCGCAACCCGAGTGACTATCACACGGAGATCGAGCAGGCGGCGTTCGAGGTGAGCAACATGGTGCCGGGTATCGGTCCGAGCCCTGACAAAATGTTGCTAGGCCGGATGTTCGCCTATCCGGATGCGCACCGGGCCCGGATCGGTACCAACTACAACGAGTTGCCGGTCAATACCCCGCATAACGAGGTCCGGTCCTATTCCAAAGACGGCCACATGCGGCATCTCAACCCGGGGGACCCGACTTATGTGCCTAACTCAAAGGGCGGACCAAGCGCGGACACGGAGCGCTTCGGTGAGCCGGCCGGATGGCACAACGACGGTGACATGGTTCGTGCGGCCGCCACGCTGCACGCAGAGGACGACGACTGGGGCCAGGCTGGGACTCTGGTCCGCGACATAATGGACGACGCTGCCCGGCAGCGGCTGGTTAGCAACATCGTAGGCCAGCTTCTCAACGGCGTCAGCGAACCGGTCCTGCTTCGTACCTTCGAGTACTTGCACAACGTGGACAATGCCCTGGGCGACAGAGTTGAGCGCGGCGTGCGCGCCGGATAAAAGCATCCGTTCACAAACTGTTGCTCATGCGGACAATTGTTCCTGGTGTGTGGGCAACAGCTGCCTGCTTCGGCGACACTTGCTAGGGGTGCTCTCAACGGAGTAGGCAAAGTGGTTGTCACGCCCTAGTGGTGGTGTTAGTCATTGGGTTCTCTCTCCATCCGTTAATTTTTTTGCCTGTCTGGCACGAGGAGAGAGAGCCAGAGAGAGAGCCAAAGTGCTGGCCTTCTCGAACGAAATAAGAGTGCCGGCGACCGCGTTCGACAAGGCCGGTAACGAAGGCGCGAAGCGAACTACGGTGACCGGTCAGACAGATAAAGAATTGACAGACAGCAACCGCACAGCGGTCCACGGCCCAAAGGGCCTACCTGTGAGGGCTGAACGTATCAGGGGGTGGCTCGCGAAGCGAATTCGTCGAATATCCGACGCTAAGGCTTTGTGGCGTTCGGTGATGATCCTGCGCAACAACGCTACCGAACCAGCGGGCTGAACCTCGTCCCGCAATCAGGCCCTGGAACCCGGACTACCTCGACCACACCATCACCGGCCTCAACTTCGACACGAGTACCATCGACAGGGAAAACACAAGCCCCTGAGACGCCTGAGGGGACGCTAGCGTCGGATATTCGACGAATTCACGAGCCACCTACTTAGCCCCGCGCCGACCAAGTCGACCAGCCCGGCAGTCTATGAGTTCAGGTTCGTGACGCGAATTCGCTGGTACCAGGCGCTTAGGTATACTCATCTCCAGCGACACGGGGTGCTGACTGTATGACGGTCGGCTGAGATGACACCCGTTGAACCTGATCTAGTTCGAACTAGCGAAGGGATGTCACGGAGAATTACGTGCACCGCATAGGTGCCGGATCTCGTCCTTTCGCCTTACCCAAGGTGAAAAAAATCATGCAAATAGCAGAACAGATTGTCCTGGTCACCGGCGGTGCACGCGGCTTGGGCAAAAGCATCGTGCACGCTTTCGCGGCTCAGGGCGCCCGGGTTGTCATCAACTATCGCAACAGCGCCGCAGCGGCGGAAACCCTGGCTGCCGGCTATGGGCTTGAACACGCTTTTGCCGTACGGGCCGACGTCACCGACCCGGCCCAGGTCGCGGCAATATTCACGCAGGCTCAGGCACATTTTGGGTCCCCTGTGACAACGGTGGTCAATAACGCGTTGGCTGATTTCCGTTTCAACGGCGATGCCCGCTCCGGCGCTGCCGACATCAGTTGGGACGAGTTTGAGGCGCAATTCTCTGGCAGTGTCCGCGGTGCCCTGAACACGACCCAGCAGGCGCTGGCAGGCATGCGCGAGGCCGGGTTCGGCCGCATTATCAACATCGGTACGAACCTGTTCCAAAACCCGGTGGTGCCCTATCACGACTACACTGCCGCCAAGGCCGCCCTGCTCTCCCTGACCCGCACTCTTGCCTCAGACCTTGGCCTGCACAACATCGCCGTGAACATGGTCTCCGGCGGGCTGTTGCGCACCACGGATGCCAGCGCGGCCACCCCCGTGGACGTGTTCGACTTCATTGCCGCGTCCACCCCGCTACGCAGGGTGACAACCCCGGCCGAATTTGCGGATGCGGTACTTTTTTTTGCCTCCCCCTGGGCGCGGTCGGTCACCGGGCAGAACCTGGTGGTCGACGGCGGCCTGGTGATGAACTAGGGCCGCGCCGGTCGTGTCAGCCCCGCGCCAGCTTCACTTCAATGCATTCCTCATGGGTTGTGGCCACCACACGGTGCCGCTTGGCGGCGGCCGCAGTCGCCCATCGAGCAGTTGGGAGACATCAGTTTCTACGAACGGCTCGCCTAAAGCGCCCAACGTGGCCTCTTTGACGCCGTGTTCTTCGCCGACGGGCACGCCGTCGATGATGTGAGCACCGGCCCGTGGTGGTTTCTTGAGCCGTTGACGGCGATGGCCGCGATGGCGCGGGCGACGAGCCGGATCGGGCTGGTCAGCACCGTCTCGGCGACCTTTTACACGCCTTTCCACGCGGCGCGCATGCTTGCATCGGTGGATCACATCAGTAGGGGGCGTATTGGCGGGAACGTGGTCACCCCCATGTTGGCTGCACGATCGAAGAGCCGGTGAGACGGGCGATCGAGACTGAGACGGGGCATATGGACGCCGGTTGCGCTCGCCCTGTTCGCAGTGAGATCACCGAAACTGAACTATCTCAGTACCGAGCCGAGACGCGGCAGACGAGGAACGGTGACTGAGGATGAGGCGCCCGCATCTGGCGGTACGATCACCACCTGCCTGGCTGGTATGTCGCGGCCTGCGGTTCGCACGAGAAGTTCGGCCGTTGGATCGGTGCCTCGTTTTATGACCGCGAGTGCGATCGGCCCTAATTCGAAGTGCCGGGCAACAGAGGTCACCCGGCCAATAGTCCTGTCCTGGCCGTCTCTGTTTGGCGCCACGACGTCGTCTCCGTGCGACGGCAGCACGGTATCTGTATTGTCCGGGTAGAGCATGACGAGTCTGCGCGGTGGATGGCCGATGTTATGAACCTTGGCCACCGTCTGCTGTCCTCGATAACCGCCTTTGCTCAGGTGCACGGCTGTGCGCAACCAATCCAGTTCATGGGGAATGGTTTTGTCATCGACTTCGGTGGCAAGGCTTGGACGCCAGGCGGCGATGCGCAACGCTTCGAGAGCGAGCAACCCAGCGACAGAAATATCGGAGGCGGCGATGCCGGCAAGTTTTGTTCGGGGCAGCAGCAACTCGCTGTAGGTCCAGCTCGCGGCCGGATGTCTGGTCGCTTCCGCGTACTGGTGCCCACCTTGGCTCACGTTCATCCACGGGTCGCGCCAAACCAGTGGGACGCCATGCGGGGCGGCAACCGGAAGCTCAGGTTGGCCGAGGGTACCGATTGTCGCGAAATCGACGGATCGATTGGCTAGTTCCACCCGCAAGGCGAATTGCATGCTGCCCAGCCACTGCAGCAGCCCGGATGCTTGTTCCCGCTCTAGCAAGAGCCACAGCTCGGTACCATCATCGATCAAACGAACCGCATATTCGATCCGACCAGTCATATCGAGCAATAGGGTCTCCGTGGATTCGCCTGGTGCCAGGTGGCTGACACTCTGACTGGTCAGCGAGTGGATCCAACTCAGCCGATCGGGGCCTTCGATGGTGATCACTGCCCGGTGGGAGAGGTCAACGATCGCGGTCCCTGCCGCCAGTTCGTGCTGCTCTACGATCGGGTTCCCGTAATGGGCGGCAACCCCAGCAGCTGTGGCCTTGCCAGCCGGTGCAGTACCGGTTGGTACGGCGCCGGGCCTGCTGAGGAATTCACTCGACGTCAGCGAACCGCCAGGCAGTGCACGTGTCATGATCAGTACATTCCGAGCTGAAGCCTGGCGGCTTCCGACATCCGGTCCTGGCCCCAGGGCGGTTCCCAGACGAGTTCGATATCGATCTCGCCGACGCCGGGAACCGATTGGATTGCGGTGTGGGCGTCTTCCTTGAGCACATCACCCATGCCGCAGCCGGGAGCGGTCATCGACATTTTGACTTCGACCCGGTGGGAGCCATCGGGCAGCCGCTTCGCCTGGCACAGATAGATCAAGCCAAGGTCTACGACGTTAATGGGGATTTCTGGGTCGAAAACGTTCTTGAGTTGCGCGAACACCTGGTCTAGTTCGAACGGGCCCTCGGTTATAACCTGTGTTTCGGCGACGTGCTGGCTCAGTCCGAGCGCGGCCGAGTCCGCGGCACTGATCCGCACGAGGTATCCCATAGCGGTTTGGACGGTCACGCTGTCACCGAGGGTCTGCGTGATGACGACCTCTTCGCCGGCCTGGAGCAGCATCGGCTGCCCGCCCGGGATCACCGTGGCTTGGCAGTTCTGGTTGAGTTCAATTATGGTGTACCTTCCTGAGTCCATGGTCGTCTACTCCTTCTCGCCCCGGCGGTCGCCGTCTTCGAGGGCGTTGCGCAAAGCTTGCCAGGCTAGAGTGGCGCACTTGACCCGCGCCGGGTATTCCCACACCCCCGACAGCACGGCCAGCTTGCCCACCTCGACGAGTGCTGCTTCATCTACGGTTTCGGTGGTGAGCATGCTGTGCACGCGGCCGAAAAGGGTGAGTGCCTCACCGTGTGGCAGACCCTTCACCGCCGCGGTCATCAGTGATGAGGACGCTTGCGAGATGGCGCATCCGCTGCCCAGGAAGGCAATGTCGGCCACGGCACCATCGGTGAGGTTCAGATAGAGGGTCAACTGGTCTCCGCAGAGCGGGTTGACCACGTGGACCGTCCGGTTCGCGCCTGTAAGTTCTCCAAAATTTCGAGGATTGTGCGCGTGGTCGATGATCATTTCCTGGTAAAGGCCGGCCAGGCTCTCACGCACGTGCCCCCTCACGATTCGACCGGACGGTCGTCTTTCCTGAATCGGCCGGCGACCAGCGGTTCCAGCTGCTTGCGCAGCGGCGCTAGGTCAATCCGATCAACCATCTCGTGCACGAACGCGTAGATCAGCAGACCGCGGGCCTCCTCCAACGGTATTCCGCGTGCCTGCAGGTATAGCAGCGCCTCCTCGTCCATTTGGCCGACCGCTGCACCGTGCGTGCACTTCACGTCGTCGGTGTAGATCTCAAGCCTTGGCCTGGTGTCGACCTCGGCGCGGTCGGAGAGAATCAGGTTTTTGTTCTTCTGGTTCGCATCGGTTCCGTCGGCACCATGGCGAACCATGATGTGCCCGTTGAACACCCCGTGTCCGTGTCCGTCCAGCACGCCTTTGTACAGCTGGTGGCTGGTGCACTTGGTCGCGGCGTGATCGATGAAGATCGTATTGTCGTGGAGTTGATCGCCTTGCGGCAGGTAGACGCCGTCGAGGCTGACCTCGGCGCCGACGCCGTCCAGCAAGACCTGCACCTCGTGGCGGGCGATGCTGGCGCCGAGCATGACGGAGCGGGAGGTGAAGCGGCTGTTGCGCCCTTGACGCACGTCGAGCAGTGCCAGATGGAACGCGGTCACGGGTTCGAGCTGAACCTTGTAGTGCGCAATCTGCGCGTCATGGGCCAGGACGAATTCGGTAACGGCATTGGTGAGATACACGTCGCCATCGATCCCCGCGTAGGTCTCGACGATCGTTGCGCGACTGCCAGAATCGGCGATGATCACCGACCGTGGACTTGATATCAGGGGGACTTCGTCGGCATTGGAGAAGAATACGAACTGGATCGGCGCGTCCAGAATTACCCCGGACGTGAGGTGGATGAATGCACCGTCCTCGGCGAGTGCGTCGTTGAAGGCGGCGAACGCGTGATGTTCGCCGGGTGTATGCGAGAAGAAGGGTTCGAGGCGATCAGACCCCGCGGCCAGCACCGCGGCGAGAGTCGTCACGACAGAGCCGGCTGGCAGGCCGGTCAACCGCGAAAGCTCGGGCGCGAAGTGTCCGTTGACGAAGACCAACCGCGGACCACCGAGGTCGACCGCTGCTGCGTCGATCATTTCTGCGGTTACCCAGTTGCTGGAGGTCACGGTGGCGGCTTCGAAGGGCACAGCGAGGATCGGGGCCAGCGCTGTGTACTTCCAGTCCTCATCCTTGTGGGTCGGAAAGCCGTGCACGCCCACCCATTCGAGGGCGGCCAGCCGCGCTTCGTGGAGCCAAGCGGGATCGCGGTCGTCGCGGTGGGCTTCGCGGCCGGCGAGCACTCCGCCGGCTGCACGCGTCAGCGTCACCTGGCCACCCCCACCGGTGTCAGACGCCCGGCGTTAGCTTGTTTCGTGCTCGTATAGCCGTGCTCTTCGAGCTCGACGGCCAGGTCTTTGTCGCCTGAGCGCACAATTTGACCAGCGGTCATCACGTGCACCCGGTCGGGAACGATGTAATCCAGGAGCCGCTGATGGTGCGTGATGACCAGCATGCTGCGGCCGGCGCTGCGGAGGGCGTTTACGCCGTTCGCGACGATCCGAAGGGCGTCGATGTCCAGACCGGAGTCCGTCTCATCCAGGATTGCGAGTTTAGGTTCCAGGATCGCCATCTGCAGGATCTCGTTGCGTTTTTTCTCACCACCAGAGAATCCCTCATTGACCGACCGGCTCATGAAGCTTTGGTCCATCTCGACTAGCTTCATTCGCTCTTGGGCCAGCGCCAGAAAATCCTCCGGATCCAGTTCTTCCTGCCCGCGTTGGCGGCGCAGGGAGTTTAACGCGGTGCGCATAAAGTACATGTTGCCAACGCCCGGAATCTCGACCGGATGCTGGAAGGCCAAAAATACACCAGCGGCAGCACGCTCCTCCGGCGACAGTGCCAGCAGGTCTTGACCCTCATAGGCGACGCTGCCCGAGACTTGGTAGCCGTCTCGGCCAATGAGCACACTGGCCAACGTGCTTTTCCCCGACCCGTTAGGCCCCATGATCGCGTGCACCTCGCCCGCGTTCAGCTCAAGATTCACTCCCCGCAGGATTTCTTTGTCCTCGATACTGGCGTGCAGTTCTTCGATTTTCAGCATTATCCAACGCTTCCTTCCAGGCTTACGGTTAACAGTTTTTGCGCTTCGACGGCGAATTCCATCGGGAGCATCTTGAATACTTCACGGCAGAAACCGTTGACGATCATCGAGACCGCCTCCTCTTCCGGAATGCCTCTTTGGCGGCAGTAGAGGAGTTGTTCCTCACCGATTTTGGAGGTGGAGGCCTCGTGTTCAACCTGCCCGGTCTTGTTCTTCACCACGATGTAAGGAAGGGTGTGTGCCCCGCTGTCATTGCCGATTAACAGCGAATCGCATTGGGTGAAGTTGCGGGCGCCGACGGCCGAATGCCGCATGTCCACCAGCCCCCGGTAGGTGTTCTGGCCGTGACCGGCCGAAATCGCCTTCGAAATGATGGTGCTCTTGGTGTTCTTACCAATGTGCACCATTTTGCTGCCGGTATCGGCCTGCTGACGCCTGGCTGTTAATGCCACGGAGTAGAACTCCCCGACCGAGTTGTCGCCCTTAAGAACGACGCCGGGGTACTTCCAGGTGATCGCCGAACCGGTTTCGACTTGAGTCCAGGAGATCTTCGAGTTCTTGCCCGACGCCATGCCACGTTTGGTCACGAAGTTGTACACACCACCGTTGCCGTCCGCATCTCCCGGGTACCAGTTCTGCACAGTGGAGTACTTGATCTGAGCGTCATCGAGGGCTACCAGCTCGACCACTGCGGCATGCAGCTGGTTCGTATCCCGTACCGGAGCGGTGCACCCCTCGAGGTAGCTGACATAAGCGCCCTCCTCGGCAATGATCAGGGTGCGCTCGAACTGACCGGTATCCGCAGCGTTAATGCGGAAGTAGGTGGACAGTTCCATCGGGCAGTGCACTCTTTTGGGGATGTAGCAGAACGAGCCGTCGGTGAACACTGCAGCGTTCAGGGAAGCGAAGAAGTTGTCGTTGTACGGGACCACCGATCCGAGGTATTGACGCACCAGGTCCGGGTAGTTCTGAACGGCCTCCGAGAAGGAGCAGAAGATGACACCGACCTCAGCCAACTTGTCCTTGAACGTGGTCGCCACCGACACCGAATCGACAATGGCGTCCACGGCGACGCCGCTGAGCCGCTCCTGCTCGCCGAGGGAAATGCCGAGCTTGTCGAACATCTCCCGCACCTCCGGATCGACCTCGTCGAGGCTCGCCAGATTTTTCTTCGGCTTGGGGGCGGCGTAGTAGATGATGTCCTGGTAGTCGACCGGTCCGTAGGAGACGTGCTGCCAGGTGGGTGGTGTGAGCGTGATCCAGTGCCGGTAGGCGCGAAGTCGCCACTCCAACAGCCATTCCGGCTCGTTTTTCTTGCTCGAGATCAGCCGGATGATGTCCTCGTTCAGCCCTCGGGGCGCGACGTCGGTATCGAGATCGGTGACGAACCCGTACTTGTACTCTTGATTCGCTAAATCCCGGACCTCGTCGGAGATACCAGTCGTGGTCGTGGGTGCGCTCATCTTCGTCTCCATATCAGTTGGTAGTAATTACGGGCGGCCAAAAAAGTGTCGGCCAGAAAGGCATGCCGATCAGTGCCCCTGCGGGGGCAGGCTCGCCACGAGCGGGTGATCCTTGGCAAATGCGCCCACCTTGGCCGCTCCGCCGGGGGAACCGATGTCGTCGAAGAAGTCGACATTGGCCCTGTAATAGTCGGCCCACTGCTCCGGCACGTCATCCTCGTAGAAGATCGCCTCGACCGGGCAGACAGGTTCACAGGCGCCGCAGTCGATGCACTCATCGGGGTGGATGTAAAGCGAGCGTTCGCCCTCATAGATGCAATCGACCGGGCATTCGTCAATACATGCCCTGTCCTTGACATCCACGCACGGCAGCGCGATCACGTACGTCACAGTGCCGCCCGCACGAAGTGCTCCAGGAATATTTCCTGACAGAACTTCATTAGGCTGCCACCCCAAATACCGCGGGCACCTGATCGAGAGCGTTCAGCAGCGCGTTGACCTCAGCCACCGTGTTGTATGCGGCGAAGCTGGCTCGCGTCGTCGCCGCCACGTTCATCCGCTGATGCAGCGGCCAAGCGCAATGGTGGCCAACCCGAACGGCGACCCCGGCATCGTCAAGGATTTGGCCGACATCATGCGCGTGCACACCGTCGACCAGGAACGAGACCACGCCAGATCGGTCCTGGCAGTCGACCGGCCCGATGACACGGACCCACGGACGTTTCGCGAGTCCGGCGAGCAGAACCTCGGTAAGGGCGTGCTCATGGGCGCTAACCCGCGACATACCCAAACGGGTCAAGTAATCGCAGGCTGCGGCCAGGCCTACGGCCTGCGCTGCCACCGGAACACCGGCCTCGAAGCGTTGCGGCGGCGCGGCGTAGGTCGAGCCTTCCATGCGGACGGATTCGATCATCGAGCCCCCGGTGAGGAATGGGGGCATGGCTTCCAGGAGAGCATAGCGGCCCCAGAGGACGCCGACCCCCAGGGGACCGAACATCTTGTGGCCGCTGAACGCCACGAAGTCCACGCCGAGATCGACCACGTCAATGGCTAAGTGCGGCACCGACTGGCTGGCGTCCAGGACGGTCAAAGCACCGACCATCCTGGCTCGATCCACAATGGCTGCAACAGGATTGATCGTACCCAGAACGTTCGACACCTGGGTGAATGCGACCACCTTGGTATGGTCGGTGATCACCGTCTCCAGATCAGTCAGGTCAAGGCGGCCGTCGTCAGTGACACCAATCCAGCGCAGGGTTGCGCCGCTGCGCCGGGCAAGTTCCTGCCACGGAATGAGATTGGCGTGATGCTCCATCTCGGTGACCACTATCTCGTCTGTCGCGCCGAGCGCGAACCGCGCCGCAACATCCGCGTCGACGCCGTCCATGGCCCCCGCCGCCGCGGCATTACTGAAAGAATACGCCACGAGATTCAGCGCTTCGGTCGCGCTTTTGGTGAACACCACCTCCTGAGTGTGGGCACCGATGAAACGGGCCATCGTCTCTCGCGCTGACTCAAACGCTTCGGTGGCTTCCTCGGCCAGCTGATGAGCACCACGGTGAACCGCGGAGTTGTGTTGCTCATAGAACGCGCGCTCGGCATCGAGCACCTGACGCGGTTTGTGCGACGTCGCCCCGGAATCCAAGTACACCAACGGTTTCCCTCCACGCACGGAGCGCGACAGGATCGGGAAATCGCCACGTATGACGGCCGACTCCTGGGCCGTGAAGGCCCCGGCGCTTTCAGAGCGTGTGGCTCCCGTCAAGCCCGAGTTCGACCCTTGGAGGGCTCTCATAGATTGGACCTTTCATCAGAGTTGTTCGTTTCGGGTGCCGTCTTAATTGGGAGAGCGTCCAGGGGGACGAAAGTCGTACAGACGTGCTCACCCCGGACAAGAGTCGTTCGTCGTTCAACGTCAACCCCGAGCAGTCGCGAGAACGCTTCGGTCTCAACGTCGCAGAACACCGGGAACTCGGCCGCAACATGTAAAACTGGGCAATGCCCCTGGCACAGGTGCACGCCGGCCACGGGCAGGCCTGCCCCGGCCGGCCGAATCGACGCTGCGAAACCGTCAGCGCTCAATACCGACGCCAGTGCCTCCGCGCGGGCGCGCACATCTCCACCTGTCGATGGCAGCTGCGCGGCATACCGTCGCTCGAGCTGTGCGCCGCGTTCACGGGCGAACTCGCCCACGGCATCCGCACCGGCGTGTTCTGCGAGATAGCGTAAGGCGGAGGTGGCCACATCGGCATAGTCACCACTCATTCCGGCATGACCAGCCTCGGAGAGAATGTACGCGCGGGCCGGCCTGCCGCGACCACGACCACCTGCCGGGGCGAGCTCGCGTTCCTCGATGGCGCCTTGTTCGGCGAGCAGGTCAAGGTGGCGGCGTACGGCGGCGGGCGTCAACCCCAAACGTGAGGCGAGGTCGGCAGCGGTAAGCGGGCCATCCTCGGCGAGCAACTGCTGGACCCGGTCCCATGTGCGGGTCTCAACACCATTCGGTCCGGGTGTCGACCCGTCTGTACCTTCGGATCCGCGGCGGTGGGTTATTAACATTACATAAGCATGTCTTAATTAGACGCGGCTATCAAGTCGGCGCGTCGACTCATAAAAACCTCCGCGTGTGGTGGGCTTTCGCAGTTTGACCTGGACTCCCGTCGCGTAAGCAGGGAATAGCTACTGGATCATTTCGGATGCTTTTTCGTGAATGCCCACCGCTCCCCGTTTTGGGACATCAAGGTCCGGAACTATTGAGAGAGACAGGGCGGCGTGCAGAATGCCGGCTTCTGGCGGTCTTTGCTCGGTGTCGAGAAGATGGTCGTGGAGGTCCAATTTCGATGACGTGCGCGACAGATGGTCTGTCGGCAGGACAGAGGGGTGTGGAGGCTGCGCTCACCGGGAATACGACCTGTGGCCTTGCGCAGGCGTCGCGTGCCCCGGGAAGTGGATGGATCCGGGTTTGGTTGGAACAGGCGCGCCTGAATCGACTCCCACCGTGGCATCCGCTCGCCGCAGGTGAGTATCGTGCTCTTACTCTTCGCCGAACCGAGATCTAGGTCGCTCCCGACGCGCACCGAATGGTTTAGATCTCGGTTCGCCGCAGGATGGTGGAGGAGTTAGAAGGGCAGCAGGGGTTGACTGCGACTGCGACTGCGACTGCGACTGCGACTGTGACGAAGAGAAGCGTGAGGTATGCGATCGAGCCGTGGAAGACGCGCATGGGCGACAAGCGCTCGTGATGGATGGCCGGTAGAGGCGGTGTGTCTCATAGATGAACCACCCGCCGGTCAAAACCGCTGTGAAGGTGAAGACCAGCCCCAAGTTCGCAATTGGAATGATAAGCAGAGAACACGCGACGATCGCTCACGCGTACATGATGACCTGTAATCCCACCTGGGTGCGGCCACGAATAATGGCGAGCATCGGCACGCCGGCGGTCTGGTGGTCACTGCGATACTTCATCGACAGCGGCCAGTAGTGCGGTGGTGTCCAGAGGAAAATGACGGTGAACAGGATGAACGGCGGCCAGGCAAGGTCCCCGATCACGGCGGCCCAGCCGATGAGCACGGGCATACACCCGGCGACACCGCCCCAGACGATGTTCTGCGCGGTGCGGCGTTTGAGGATCATCGTATAGAACACGACGTACAGGAGAAGCCCCTAGAGAAAATGCCGCGGCGAGCCAGTTGGCGAAGGCACAGAGCCATGCGACGGATGCGACGCCGAGCGCCCACGCGAAGACGAGCGCCTGCCGATCGGTCAGCTCGCCCGTGACCAGGAGCGCCCCTGAGTGCGGCGCATCACCCGGTCGATGTCGCGGTTGATATAGCAGTTGGAAGCTCCGGCTGACCCGGCGCTCAATGAACCGCCAACGAGCGTCGCGAGCACGAGCCAAGGGCTCGGAGCACCGTTTTCAGCGAGAACATCGTCGGAACGGTGACCGGGAGAAGCAACTCAATTACCCGAGGTTTCGTCAGTGCAATGTATGCGTTCAGGGTGCTGCGGATGCTCCGCGGTCCGCTCCAAATGGGGAGTTCTTCGGCAACGTCCACAACTTCTCTGACACTGTGTAAGTCACGCCAATCGCAGATCAAGCCCGCTACCGCGCCCGAAGCGACCCGTTGGCCGGCGTGGATACTGGTTCAATCTTCGAGGGCTTCGCCCTGTTTCTCGGGGAGTCCGAAAGCGCCGAGGGCCGCGACCACGAAGAACATGGCAAACACCGCGAATAGGAGGCCGGTCCCGCCCGTCTCGCGCAGCGACGGCACGGCCAGCGGCGCCAGGATTGCGGCGATCCGCCCGATGCCGGCCGCCCATCCGGACCCGGTGGCTCGGATGCGGGTGGGGTAGAGCTCGGGGGTCACGGCGTACAGCGCTCCCCATGCGCCGAGGTTGAAGAAAGAGAGCAGCATGCCGGCACCGATCACCTGGGTGGCGTCTCCGGCGACCCCGAAAAGCGCCGCCGAGAGTGCCGATCCGATGAGGAACACGGCGAGGGTGCGGCGCCGCCCCCACCGTTCGATCAGGTACGCCGAGGCGGCGTATCCCGGCAGTTGAGCCACGGTGATGATGAGCGTGTACGCGAAGGAGCGGACAAGGGAGAATCCCGACGCGACCAGGATGGTCGGAAGCCAGATAAAGGCGCCGTAGTAGGAGAAGTTCACGCAGAACCAGACCAGCCATAACGCACCGGTTCGGCGACGCAGGCCAAGCGACCACAGCGCGGTGAGGCGCGTTTTGGCCGCGGGAATGGTCGGTCCTGGACTCGTCACCGCAGGCAGTGTCAAATCATCGGGTGCAGCGGTGACTCCGGCGGACTTTTCGAAGCGTCGGACGGTCGACTCCGCGTCCTGGAAGCGGCCACGCGATTCGAGGAAGCGAACCGACTCCGGCAGCCGCAGCCGCACGACCACCGCGTACACGGCCGGAGCCGCTCCAATAGCGAGCGCCCAGCGCCATCCGTCGGCCGAAGACGGTACAACGAGAAACCCGATCACGGCGGAAAGGGTCCAGCCGATGGCCCAGAACGATTCGAGGAAGACGATGATTCGGCCACGAATTCGTGGCGGCGCGAACTCGCTCACGAGCGTCGAGGCGACCGGAAGCTCACCACCGAGACCGAGCCCCACGACGAATCGCCAGGCAATGAGTATGGCCACGGACCCGGACAATGCGGACGCTCCCGTCGCGAGTCCGTAGACGAGCAGTGTGAGTGCGAAAACCTGGCGTCGACCAAGGCGGTCGGCCAGCAAGCCGCCGAGAACTGCGCCAATGGCCATGCCGATGAACCCTGCGGACGCGATCCAGGACAGCTCCGCGTCTGTGGCATTCCATTGCACCGCCAATTGGGCAAGGACGAAGGAGATGAGTCCAACGTCCATCGCATCCAGTGCCCAGCCCAGGCCGGAACCAACGAGCACCCTGCGGTGCTCCCGGGTGAACGGAAGCGCATCCAATCGCTGGGAACGACTGGAACGTGCGCGAGCTTCAACCATCAGGTGTCCACTTCAGCGTTGGCGGCAATGCGGCGAATTGAGGGTGAAACGTCCACCGGATGATCGAACTCTATTGCATGCCTTTCCCTCGTCTCCCTCGCGGCGGGGTTGTTACGCTGTCGCGGGGCGGTGCGGGCCAGGTAGATTTCCCAGGGGATCGCACCGAACTGGATTTGGTCGTACGGCACCCACGTTCTGAAAACTAGGGCCGCCGCAACGCAACGCGGGTGCATCGAATCCATGAGCACGAAGATCAGATTCATCGCCCGGGTCGCCATCGGATGCGGCCACCGAAGCCCCATCGCCCTGGCTATCATCAACTCGGCGGCCACGAATCCTCCCTAGCCATCCGAAAATAACCCACGGATGTGTCGGGCTGGTTAGAAAAGCGTAGAGCTTGTCTAAATTCTTGTGCAAGCGAAACCGCACCAGGGTGATAGCCCAGTTTGAGAACCCAGCGAAGATAGCACGGAGGAGCACCATGACCGCCACCATTGCCACTAGTACCACATCCCATGGCGTTGGCCTCACTGAGGCCGCTGCGCAGAAGATTCGTAGTCTGCTCGCTCAGGAGGGCCGTGACGACCTCCACCTCCGCGTTGCCGTTCAGCCCGGTGGTTGCGCCGGCCTGATCTACCAGCACTACTTCGACGAGCGTGTGCTTGACGGTGATGCCCTGGTCAACTTTGACGGTGTTGGGGTCGTCTTGGACAAGATGAGTGTGCCCTACCTTGAGGGGGCGTCCATCGACTTGGAGGACACCATTGCGAAGCAGGGTTTTACCATTGACGACCCGAACGCGGGCAGCAGTTGCGCCTGTGGAGAATCCTTCAGCTAGTCGCGATTCACACGCTTTCCGGGGAGATTATCCGCAGGGATGGTCTCTCCATCGCGTTTACTCCACGGGAATTCGGTCCTCCTGACTGAAAATGCAGGTGGTTTGGGTGCTCCTCAGCGTGGCGCGTACTGTTGAGGATTCTGGCGGTCAAAGTTGGGAAATATTTGGAGTGGAACGACCTCACTTGGCGCGACGACGGGCGCCAAGAGATCGAACGCCTCCACGCCACCAACAACTTCCCCGAATTCACCGGCCGCTCTGCCCTGCCCCGTGCACGCACGTATACGGGCCGCGTAGTCACGGCGCCAGGACGCCGCCGTCGTCGGACTCTGGGTCAGGCGCGGCTGAAATGCACCCGCCGGAACTCCGGGCCTCGTTCGATGTAGCTCACTTTGAAACGGGACTGCCCCGGGTTTGGTGGACTCCTGGTCTGTGGAGATTCGTCTTCGCTGGAAGGACGTCATCATGCCCAAGCCCTACTCACTCGAGTTCCGCCGTGATGTTGTCGCGGTTGCCCGGAAGCACGACGCCCCGCTGAATCAGATCGCGAAAGACTTCGGAATTTCGGAGTCCTGCCTGGCGAACTGGCTGAAGAAGGCCGACGTCGAGGGGGCGTCAAGCCGGGCGTGGCCGGGAAGGAGTCCGGAGAACTGCGGGAGGCGGAGAAACGTATCCGGCTGCTCGAGCAGGAAGCCGAGGTCATGCGCCGTGCCGTCGCCTATCTTTCCCGGGACGTCAACCCAATGATGTACCCGCTGGTCCGTGAACTGGCCGTCGACGGTGTCCCCGTCACGGTGACCTGCCGGGTGTTGCCCTTTTCCAAACAAGCGTTCTACCAATGGAAGCGCAGCCCCATTTGCCAGCGCGACTGGGACGACGCCCACCTCACCAACGCCGCCTGGGATATCCACCGAGACGACCCCGCGTTTGGCTACCGGTTCATTTCCGAAGAGCTCGGTCAAGCTGGCCTCACCGCGGGTGAGAACCGGGTCTGGCGGCTGTGCTCGCAGCAGCGGTTCTGGTCCGTGTTCGCGAAGAAACGCGGCCTCACGCGCAAGGCCGGCCCGCCCGTCCACGACGACCACGTCAAACGGAAATTCACCGCGACACGCCCAAACCAGCTCCGGCTCACCGACACCTCCGAACACCGCACCGACGAGGGCAAGATCTACCTCTGCGCGATCAAAGACATCTACTCGAACAAGATCGTCGGCTACTCGATCGACTCCAGGATGAAGGCGTCCCTGGCCGTCGCAGCCGCTCGGAACGCGATCGGCCAGCGCACCATCGACGGCACGATCCTGCACTCGGACCGAGGCTCCCGGTTTCGCTCCAACGCGTTCCTGCGGGTGCTGATGAACAACGGCATCACCGGCTCGATGGGTCGCGTCGGCGCATGCGGCGACAACGCCGCCATGGAGTCGTTCTTCGCGCTGCTACAGAAGAATGTCCTTGATCGGCAGCGGTGGTCAACCCGGGAGGAATTGCGCTTGGCGATGGTGGTTTTGATCGAGCGGACTTACCACCGCAAGCGCCAGCAACGCCGCCTCGGCAAACTCACCCCGATCGAGTTTGAGACAATAAACGTGGCCCTCACGGCCGCCTGAAACCACTATCCCTTTGAGTCAACTAAACTCGGGCCAGTCCCAACGTCTGCCTCGGACAGGGCGGCCAGGTTGAGCCCGGTCAGGTCGATGATGTCGACGATGGGTACTTGATAGGTGCGGTACGGGCCGAGCCGCGAGGGGAGTACCATCAATTCGGGCCGGAGCGCGGACCGTGTCGAGGTCGATGTCTTCTAACTGTGGACTTTGGTCGAGGACGAACCCGGCAGCGTGAAGAAAGGTTCGGGTTGAGTTCGTGAATGAGCAGCTTTCTTTCACGGGCGATGATAACGCGATGGCGAACCTGCTTTTGAACGTCATGGGAGCGTTTGCTGAGTTTGAGCGGTCTTGGATTCGTGAAAGCGTGGCGTTTACCGTGGTCGTACCCCGTCACTGGACTTGGTCCGCGCGGTCGAGCTGCGCGAGAAAGCTGCCGCTGGCGTACTGAAGTCTGTGCTTGCTCGAGAGTGCTGGATCAGCCGCGAAACCGTCTATGTCTACCTCCGCGCGAAGGTCTGAGCAGGCTTTCGAGGATTCGGTGTGGTTAGAGGTGGATTCCTGCGGTGTCGATCAGTTCGACCCAGCGCGTTCGACGGTCGGTGCCTTCCCGGATGGCTGGGGTCGGGGCGTAGACGTCTGCTTCGGATAGGGCGGTCAGGTTGAGCCCGGTGAGGTCGATGATGTCCACGACGGGTACTTGATAGGTGCGGTACGGTCCAAGCGGTGGGGGATTACCGTACATGCGGGCTCGAGCGCGGACCGTGTCAAGGTCGATGTCTTCTAACTGTGGACTTTGGTCGAGGACGAACCCGGCAGCGTGAAGAACGGTGGAGCCTTGCATGGTCGTTGTCCATGCCGCGATCTTCCAGAACGCTTGCGGGATCTTCACGCCGCGATATATCGGATCCTCGGCTGAGAGCACGGGGGCGGTGAAGACGCTGATGCGGTTACCGTTGGTGCGTGCATAGGTGAGGACGTGGTCCTCGAGGCCGATCCAGAGTTGTTTCGATTGGTTAAAGGCTTCAGCTTGCGGGGCGGCGTTGGTGTAGGCGAAGGTATCGTACTTCGCTCGCCGGGCTATCGTTTTGTCGCCCCAGACCGGGTCCTGGCGCCGGACGAGGTGCCCGCGGTCGAGATCGTTTCTGGCGTAGACGCCCTCCCCGGCCTGTTCATAGAGCGGGATACGCGAGTCGAGGTGCCAGTCGTCGCCTCGGTCAACGGTAACGAGCTGTTCACCGCCGATGTTGACGCCGGTCGCGATCGCGAGGCGCCGGGCGGGATCGAGGAGCACGGTGAAATGTGCGTAGAGCAGTTCACGAATCAGGGTTCCCGCGGGAGGGGCCGGAAGCGGCAGACGAGTCGTAAGGAACTCGGCGTTGTATCCAGCAGGATAAAGTAATGCGGCGTTCATGATGATAGTCAACCAGCCAGAGCCGACAATTGGGGCTTTCGGATTTATATGGCGGTGTTGTTGGGGGAGATCCCGTTCGCTGGTGTTTTTTATTGGTCACAGACACGTGTGGCCGAACTGGGGATATTGCTGTTCCTTGTGGACTGCATAGCGTTAGAAACCTGAGCAGTCCAAGGAGCTGTATGAATAAAAGGACCGTGACATTACGACGCCGATTTGTGAAATCGTCGGTGATCGTTCTCGTCGGCGTGAATCGGTGCGGTCAGCTACCTGCCGTCCTCATCGATCCTGTGGATTGCACAGGGCGGGTCATGCACGGTGTGTGGCTGGGCGGCAGCGTCGACGACGGGCCTGATGGCACGACGTACTACAGAGTGAAGCGGGTCGCGCGGAGACGCTGACCAGGAGCGGATCGGCGGTAAGACTCACAACCGCAGCCATAGCAACAGTCACAGGCGCCAACGTTAGCTCTACGACGTTCGAAGCTGACGAATTTGAAGTTGTTGAGCTCTGGGTATGTCAACTTTTTTAGGACCCACCTGTGCAATCTAAGCGGAACCCACTTGGCTTGCATCTTTGATGATGAGGTGACTGTGGGTGGTGTTTGGGGCAGAATCGGATAATGAATTCTGAGGGTGTGGCGCGGGATCCGCGCGATGTGGAGTTGGAAGCTTTGCGTACGGAAGTGGTGAGCTTGCTTGAGCAGCTTGAGGTCGCCCGGCGCGGGGGCAGGCAGACCTGGTAGTTCGGCTGTTATTTGTGGTTCCAGACCTTAACGGACGACAAGAGAAGGAACAGCACGAGCAGCGGGATGAGGACGATCGAGGGCACCACGCCGAGCGCGAGCCCGCCGAGGATGGTGCCGGTGATCGATCCGATGGTCATCGCGATCAGGAATCCTTTGTTCTGGCCGAGGACGGTGAAACTTTGGTCGCGGCTGAACCGAGCGAAGGCGACGAGCATCGTCGGCAGTGACACGGCGAGGGAGAGGCTGCCGGCGATCTTGATGTCGGTGCCGTAGAGCAAGATGATGGTGGGAATGAGCAACTCCCCGCCGGCGACTCCCATCAGGGCTGCGACGACGCCGATGATTATCCCGGCAGCGATGCCGAGGATCGTGCGCGGGACGGGAGCGATGTTGAGCGGTTCGACGGCGAAGAAGTGGGTGACGAACACCAAGATTGCGATCAGCACCAAGAGAACGGCGATGATCCGGTAGAGGGTCTTTGTCTTCAGCTTCGTGGCCCAGTGCGCTCCGATCCAGGCACCGACCAGGCTGCCGGCGAGCAGGTTGACCACGATGTAGAGGTGCGGCGACAGGTCCGCTAAGGGGACGCCGATGAGGCGGGCGGGGATTGCGGTGATGACGACGATCAGGCTCATGGCTTTGTTCATGATGATGGCTTGCAGGGCGGCGAAGCTGAATACCCCGATGAGAAGTGGGAGGCGGAACTCGGCGCCGCCGAGGCCGATCATGCCGCCGAGGATCCCGATTGCGGCCCCGGCGAGGAATGCGAGGGCCAGATTGCGGTTGCGACCGCCGGTGTCGGCCAGGGCGGGGTGCAGGTTCGGGGACGTCACAGTTTCAGGTTAGTGCGCGGCGACCGTCTCCGGCCCGCAGTGTTTAGGCAAGCGTCTGGTGTGTGCGGGTGCGGCTGTGGGCGAAACGGTAGGAGTCGGTCCCGGTCTCGATGATGGTGCCCATGAACGTCAACCGGTCGACAATCGCCGCGCAGAGCCTCGGGTCGGTGAACGTCTTCGTCCAACCAGAGAACGACTCGTTAGACGCGATCGCGACGGAATTGTTTTCCTCCCGCTTGGTGAGGACTTGAAACAGGAGTTCGGCGCCGCGGCGGTCGAGTTCCATGTAGCCGAGTTCGTTAATCATGAGCACGTCGACGCGGCCGTAGCGAGCGGTGGTGCGGGCGAGGTTCTTCTGTTCCGCGGCCTCGACGAGTTCATTCACCAGCCTGGTCGCCAGGGCGTAGCGGACCCGGAAGCCCTTCGCCGCCGCCGCGGTGTCGAGACCGACGAGCAGGTGTGACTTCCCTGTCCCGGAGTCTGCGGCCGTCGAAGACGAGCACTTCCGAAGCCCAAAGGAACACGCGGACCGTGCGGCCGATCATCCGTGCTGGGACCGAGTACTTCGCCATCCTCACCGTCACCAGCCCCGACCGGTCCACCCGCGGTGTCAATGACAAGCCCGGCTCGAACCGCTCGGCCGGAATCGACGCGAGCAGCGACCGTTCCCGGGCGAAGTCCTGCCCGACCGTCCGGATGCGGTCGCCGATGCGACGGTCCTCGTCCTCGAGATCCCACCGCCGGATCTGCTCGTTCAGCTGCGCTAACGAATCGAGCACCGGCATCGGCGACAGGTGAGTGCGCCGGAACCTTCCGACCTCGCCCTCGACGCCGCCCTTCTCGTGCGCGTCTTCGATCCCGGGCTGGCAGTAGAACGCGTCGAACCCGTCGTAGTGCGACCGGAAGAGCACCCGCCGCTGGTTCTCCACTCGCTGCCGGCCCGTGCCGTAGATCACCTTCACCACCGCATCGGTGAGGTTGTCGTATCGGATATGTCGGGTCGGGATCCCGCCGATATCGTCGAACGCATCGATGTGGCCCTCCAGAAACGCCTCCTGCTCCTGAGTGGCATAGACCCGGTGGATCGCCTTCCCCGACGACGAGAGCCGGAAGGTAAACATGTGGCATTTCGTCTTCACCCCGGCCAGCACCACCCAGACCTCCCCGAAGTCGACCTCGGCTTCCGCGCCGGGCGCATGCTCTTGCGGGACGAACACCGCCGGGAGCCGGCCACCTTCGACATCGATCTCGGGTCGGCGGCGGCGGACGTAGTTGCGGACCGTCGAATACGACAGCTCGGTCGCAGCGTGCTCGTCTGCAAGCCGCGCGAAAACCCGGCGCGCGGTATGACGCTGCTTTCGGGGAGCGTCAAGATCGGTGCGCAGCATCTCGTCGATGGCGCCCTTGAACGCATCCAACCGCGGCGCCGTGCGAACCCGCACCTTCCGCTCCGGCGGCTCAGCCTGCTTCAACGCCAGACGGACTGTCGGCCGGCCAACACCATGACGGCGGGCGAGCTCCCTATTCGAGAGACCCTCCACCCGCGCATCACGCCTAATCCGCGCGAATAACTCCACCCTAGACTCCATCCAGACCTCCACCTTGAGCAATCGAAAACGATGCATCAACGGCGAGGGAGGGTCCGGCTTAAACTGCCCCAGACACCCCGGAAACGTGGAAGTGGGTTCCGCTTAGATTGCCCAGGTGGGTACTAAAAAGGTTGCCATAGTCAGAGCTCAAAGATGAAGTTTACTGGCGCACAGTCTGGGCCGCCGTCGCCGCCTGTCTGCTGCGTGTAGAACTGCCATGACAGCGCACATTCCCGATTCCCCTGCTTTCTCCCGAGACCTTCACCCCGTATTTGGCAGGATATTCGCCAGTTTTTTCCTGCCGATGGAAGTCAGGCTGGGATGTTGTCGACGCTTGCTGGTCAGGGTGAATTGCGGTCCGCGCGGAACAGAGCCATGAAGCTCGTTGGAGGGCGGACGGCTTGGCGGATTAGAGTCGGGGATTACCGAGTGATCTTTGACGTGGTCACCCCGCGAGACGCTCAACACGCTGAGCTGGCCGTCATCATTGTGCGAGCAGTCCACCGACGCGGGGTTTAGGACCGTTATCGACTTCACGCAAGGCCCCGACGAAGGGGCGATCATGTGCCTTGAAAGGAGTCCTGTTATGAACGAACGCCGCGCGATGCGGTTTACGGAAAGTCAGCAACATGAGCGCCGGGTTGCCCGATTAGAAGCACTCCGGGATTATGGAAGGTTTGCCGCCTCTGTTGACTCTACCGACGGCGTCGTCGTCGACTCCGAGCTGCCCGCCGGAAACGTGGAGAGTACCGATCCGGCCAGCGGAGCCTCTGTCAGCCGCGGCACCCGGGTCACCGTGTCCTAGAGCAACGGCTCTGGAGTGGTGGGTCCCGAGGGCCTCAAGCAGCCAGAGCCCACCGCGGCGCCACTGACGCAGAGCACCCTGTGCAGGGAATCCTCTCGAAGTAGTCATCTGGGTCTCGAGCATTCGCGTCAATCCAGGACTGAGCTTAACGACAGGGAGGGACCGAACTCGCGAGTGCAGTCCCTCCCTGTCGTTCATCCATGTGCGCATTGGCTAGCTACGCGGTGACGATGTTGATGCGTCGCCGGTGGCGTTCTCGCACTGCGGCCGCAGTGAGTGAGGCCGCACCGAGGAGCGCTAGGGGTATTCACCGCCCGTGTCTGGCTAGGCGGCCGGGTTGGTGATGAAACCTTCGTCGATCATCCAGGCATAGGCCACATTTGCGGGTTCGTCACCGTCGACGTCAACTTGACGGTTCATGCCGCGCAGAACTTCGTCGGTGAGTTTGGACGATATCTCGGCGAAGATCTTTTCCAGGCTGGGGTGCGCCTTGATTGTTTCGGTGAAGAAGATCGGTGCCACGTTGTATGCGGGGAAAAATGCAAGGTCGTCGGTCAAGACGGTCAGGTCGAGCGCGTCGAGGCGACCGTCAGTCGTGAAGACTTCACCGAAGTTGCAGGCCCCGGCGTCGGTCGCGCTGTAGATCGCACCGGTGTCGTAGATGCCAATGTTGCTGTCGGGCACGCCGTCGGCGGCGCCACGTTCCAGTCCGTAGTGGGCGAGCATGGGGTTCATCCCGTCTGGCCGGGAGTTGAATTCGGCCTCGACGCAGAAGGTGCGGTCCTCGACGGGCAGCGCTGCGAGTTCGGACATGGCTGTGATGCCGCCGAGTTCGGCGACTGCCTCACTGCGTACAGCTAGGGCGTAGGTGTTGTTCATTGGTGCCGGTGCGCCCCAGGTGACACCGTTGGTGAGGTCGATGTCGTGCACGGCTTGCCACATTTCTTTCTGGTCGGTGATCACCTCAGTCTGACCGAGGTAGGTCAGCCACGCGGTGCCGGTATATTCCCAGAGCACGTCGGCCTGGCCCGAGAGAATGAGTTCGCGGGCGGGCTGGCTTCCGGGCACATTGCTGAGGTCAGTGACGTCGAATCCTGCGGCGGTCCCGGCGAGCACGGCGATCTTGCCGAGCAGGAGCTGCTCGGTATAGTTTTTGGACGTGACCGTGAGGTCGACGCCCTCGGCACCGTCGAGCGGGGTGATCGACCCGGGTCCAACCGCGGGGACGTATGAGGTCGCTGGCTGCAGTCCGCAGCCGGTCAGGGCGACAGCGGACAGAGCAAGGACAACCGTTGCTAGAGCCCAGCGGCCGTGGTGCCTGCGACGGGTGTGAGAGGAGGGGGAGTGCATCTAGGGTCCCTTCGGGCGGGCGACGTGTTCTGCTACGCGGCCGACCCAATCGATGAGGAGGGCGAGCAGGGCCACGAGTAGGGCTCCGGTGACGAGCACGGGGGTGAGGCTGAGATTGACGCCGGTGGTGATGAGGATGCCGAGTCCGCCGCCGTTGACGAACGTGGCGAGGGCTGCGGTGCCGACTAGTAGAACGAGGGCGGTACGCACGCCCGACAGCATGACTGGCACGGCGAGAGGTAGTTCCACGCGAAAGAGCACGGCCGTGGAGCTCATGCCCATACCGCGTCCAGCTTCGATGAGGCGGGCGTCGACCTGCTGCAGGCCCACCATGGTGTTGCGCAGCACCGGGAGCACCGCGTAGAGCACGAGGCTCAGCGTCGCCGCCCAGAAGCCGAAGCCAACCCAGAATGCGAGGAGGACTACGACGCCGATTGCGGGGGCGGCTTGCCCGACGTTGGCGATTGCGATCACCGGAGCGGTCAGAAACCGCAGGGGCCGCCGGGTCAGGGCGATTCCCAACGGAATTGCGATGACCAATACGATCACCGCGGCGAGGAGGGTGAGTTGGATGTGCTCCACGGTGTAGACCCAGAGCGCGTCCGGGGCGAGGGTGGTGAGTTCGATCGGCGAGAGGTTGGCTGTCAGTAGCCAGATGACGAGCGCGAGGAACGCGAGCAGGATGCTGGCCAGCTGGTAGACCAGTCCTCGCCAGGATTGCCATACCGCGCGGGCGTGACTGACCGGTGCGGCCAGGTCGCCGGGTGTTCCGACGGCGGAGTCGCCGCCGGCAATGCCGGCTTCTGTCGCCAGGGCGCGGGTGCTCATTGACTGGCCCGCGCGTCGGCGCCGTTGCTATCGGTCTCATTCAGGTCGGCGTCGGCGGCAGGCGCCTGCGCTTGGAACACGCCGGTGTTCAGTCCGACGGGCGCTTGGTCCGACTCGAGCACGGCAGCGGTCTGTGACCGGGTAATGGCGTCCATGACGGTCTGTACGTCGATGACGCCCTTGAACATGTCGCGGCGGCCGGTGACGAGCGCGGCCCCGGCGCTGGAGACGAGCATTGTGTCGAGTGCGTCATTGAGCGTGGCACGGTAGCCGACGACCGGAAGTTTCGGGTCGGGAACGTTGCTGATGACCTCGAGACGGCCGAGCTTGCGCCGGGAGAGCCACTGGATGGGACGGTGACGCTCATCGACGATGACCGCGTGGCCGTGGCCGGCGTCGATGAGGCGGGCCAGGACATCCGCTGCCCGTTCGCCGGGGCTTCCCACGACGGCGTCGCCGAACCCGACCTCTGCTACCCGGGTGAGGGTGAGCTGTTTGAGGCCAGCGCCGGACCCGATGAAGTTTTCGACGAACTCGTTGGCCGGGTCGCCGAGGATGCGTTCCGGGGTGTCGTACTGTTCGAGCTGGGCGCCCTCGTTGAAGATGGCGATCCAGTCGCCGAGCTTGACGGCTTCGTCGAAGTCGTGGGTAACGCAGACGATGGTCTTCTGCAGTTCTTCCTGGATGTTGAGCAGTTCGTCCTGCAGGCGTAGGCGGGTGATCGGGTCGACGGCGCCGAAGGGCTCGTCCATGAGCAGCACGGGCGGGTCGGCCGCGAGGGCGCGGGCCACGCCGACGCGTTGCTGCTGACCGCCGGAAAGTTCCGTGGGGTATCGGTTTCGGTAGAGCGCCGGGTCGAGGGAGACGAGCTCGAGGAGTTCGTCGACGCGGGCTGCGATGCGGGCCTTGTCCCAGCCGAGCATTTTCGGAACGAGGCCGATGTTGGTGGCCACCGTCATGTGAGGGAAGAGTCCTCCAGCCTGAATGACATAGCCGATGCCACGGCGCAGGGTATCGCCATTCATATTGGTGACATCGTCACCGTCGACAACGATGCGGCCTTCGGAGGGTTCGATGAGTCGGTTGATCATCTTGAGGGTGGTGGTCTTGCCGCAGCCCGAGGGGCCGACGAGCATGACGATCTTGCCGGCCGGGATCTCCATGGTAAGACCGTCGACGGCGGGGCGCGCCTGGCCGGGGAAACGCTTGGTGACGTGGTCCAGCAGGATGTTCGTGCCGGTGATGCCGGTCGGGGTGGTGGAACCTTCGGTGCTGGTGGATTCAGCGCTGTTGGCTGCAATGAGTTCAGACACGGATACCTCGGGGTGTGGTCAGGCGGCCGAGGCCGACGAGAAGGAGATCAAGAATAAGGGCGAGCGCGACAACGCCGATGACGCCCGTCATCACCGACTCGAGGGAGTTGGCGCCGCCGAGGCGGGACAGGCCGGAGAAGATGAATCCGCCCAGGCCTGGGCCGAGGGCATATGCGGCGATCGCTGCGATTCCCATGACCATCTGAGCGGATACCCGAATGCCTGTGAGGATGATTGGCCACGCCATCGGCAGTTCCACCTGCAGGAGCGTGCGGAACCGGCTCATACCAATGCCGCGGGCGGATTCCACGATCGACGGTGCGATACCCGATAGGCCCACGACCGCGTTGCGCAGAATGGGGAGGGTAGCGAAGAACGCCACGACGATGACGGCAGGAACGACGCCGAAGCCGAGTGGCGCGATGAGCAGCCCGATGAGCGCAAACGATGGGATGGTCAGGCCTATGGCCGACACGGAGTTGGCGATCCCGGTGAGCGCGGAACTGCGGTAGACGACGGCGGCCAGCACGACGGCGATGACAGTCGCCAGGACCAGGCATTGCACGACGAGGCTAAAGTGCTGCCAACTGCTGAACAGTATCTGCTCATACTGATTCCCTACAAATTCCCACACATCAAAACCCCTTCGCTTCGATCACACATGGATTCACCGCCACCGGCACGGGGGCAACTAGATGCGCCGATGCGGAACTGGATGGGGACGCAGGCTGAGAGCCGTAGGCAGAGATGATTCCCCAGTCTTGCACGGCTACTTCCTTGTGGACGCAGCGAGACGCTACGGTCTAATCACGTGCGCCTGCGCCCCCGCGAATGAGGACGAGGACACTTGCATGACGCTGATCAGCACCGGGCTGCGCGTCTCCGAAGCCACGGCCTTGACCTGAGCCGACCTGCAGCTGTCGCGGCCAGCCCGCGCGGTCTGCCACGGAAAAGGACACGCAGACTCCATCACCCCGCTAATCCCGACACCTGCCGGGACAGGCTGGCCTGGCAGAAAGAAAACCGCACTCCTGAACTCCCGCAGCACCGCGATTCATCTGTGCGACAACGCGCGGTTCGGGCCGGCGGACGATCCGGGCGCCGTCATCAACCAATACGGGCACGTGCACGGTATCGATGGGTTGCGCGTCCCCGACACCTCAATCCTGCCAACCACGCTCGTGCGCGGACCGATCGTGACCGCCGTTCTCACCGGGGAAATCGTCGCCGACTTCATCCATCGTGGGTTCGGGGGCGTGTCTCCTACTGCGTTTACCCAAATGATTATCGCTCGGAAAACGACTCCGCCACGGAGAACGGTGGACCCGTCACGAGCCCTGCGCAGGACCGCGCCCACAATCAACGCCCCTGGCCGACCTCTCTCCCGGCCGGGAGCGTTTCTGCATCTCGGTATCAGCAGGGCTTGTGCTGACGCGTCGGCGTTAGACCCGAATGAGCGTCCTGAACCTAAACGACGGGGGAACGATGAGCCGAACCGAATTCGAGGCGGCACTTCCCTCAAGAAGTGCGCCGAAACGGCAGTACATCGAACTGCCGGCTACGAGGGCGGCTACTCAGCAATGGCTGCCCTCGTTGACGGGGCGCTGGAACGAGAACTTGCACGGCCCGCAGTTGAATTCAACAACGGTGAACCCTTCCCCCGAAATGTCGGTGGATTCCGGCAAGGAAGACCCCTCGGGAGCTAACGCAAAGCTGGAGAGGCGCCACCGTGCACCACACGCCACTACAGAAGCCTTCGCGGAGGCCGGATCCTGATTGAGCCGCTGTGCGGCGCTGTCAGGGTCCCTCGTTTAGCTTGTCTGTCTGATCATCGTAGCTTCCTTGCGTGCCGGCGGTCCGGGCTTTCGCGGCATATCCTCGCGGTGTTCCGGTATTCCACGACCCGGTACTCCGGCACTGACGGTCGCTATCGATTTCTCTTGCCAGCCAGGCAAAAAAATTGTTGGTGGAGGGGAAGCACGATCATGAGTGAGATGGTGACGGTGTACAGCAAGCCAGCGTGTATCCAATGCACGATGACCTACCGAGCACTCGACAAAGCAGGCGTGACCTAGACAGTTGTCGATGTTACCGAGAACGCAGCGGCTCTCGAGTATGTCGCTGAAGACCTCGGCTACAGCGCAGCACCCATCGTGGTCGTCGACGACCATAACCATTGGGCCGGCTTCCGCCCCGACTGCAGTATTACTTAGCACAGGGCAGAGCCCTCGACGGGTAGACCCGTCACGAGTCCCGCGTAGGAAGGCTCTTGAGCTTTACCATCAAGGCGTCTGGCTGTTTTCTCTTCCGGCGGGGCGCTTCTGTATTCCAGCACGAGAAATTTGCTATGCGGAAACGTTGGTGCCGGGCCAGACTGAGGGAAATGGATCTTGACAGCGGGGGAGTGATGAGTCAAAGCACAGTCAAGGATGTTCTGTCCCGTGTCGTTGCAGGACAGCTCGTCACCACTGCCGGAGCCGTTCTCCGCGCCGTTGCGCTTGGAGACGCGGCGAATTCAGTGCCTGGCTCGGACGCTCACGTTGACGCGGTCAAAGTAGCCCACTTCGTCTTTGCTCCGCCCGACCAAACGATTGATGTCGGGGTCCTGTGAGCGGGTCGGCGTGCCCCTCTTGCGGCACCGAGATGAACGTCGAGGTCATAAGTACTGAGAATGGTCTCAGAGGTTGTGAGCGTTGCCCCCAGTGTGATTTCGTGTCTTTGCTTCCAGACCTGTTCACAACGTAAAACCGCGGCAACAAGCTGGTGCCGCGCCGCATCACTCACGATCCGCCCTGCCCAGTCGTATTGCTATTTTCTGAAGTCGTCTGCGCAATGACCCCCGTGGTTTTGGGGTTGTGCACGCGCGGATGAACACTGGCTTTTCGTACTCTTTCGCACCAATAGTGCTTGTGTTCCTACTCCTCTGCACGAGCAAGAGGCGGCGGGTGGACGCCGAATCTGCGCATTGCCGAGTCCGGCACGGTGACGATGCCGCAGTCTTCGTGAGCTCCGACGGTGCCGCGTAGGAGCAGAGTTGGTCGGTCTTTCATTTTGTTAGAACTTATGTTCTAATTTGATCATGCGCGCACACAAACAAGACTCTGGCCTCCCGCAGCAGCTCGCCCAGATTGCAACGGACAAATATCGGCCCGTCGAGCCCGAGCATCTCAATTCGACTTCACCCACGCCGATCAGCCTGACATGGGAAGAACGCGGCGGCGCCGGAGACCCATCCCGTTGGCGACCGAGCCGATTTCCGTGCTCGTCTGGGTCAGATATCCGAAAATCAGCACCCGCGTCGACGGGCATGCTCTCGCATGGACGCGCCGAGCTGTTTACGTTGAATGGCAAAACAGGGGAGTCCATCAGCACCCTCACCGCTCGAGGGAAGCTCGCAATGGTGTCAGAACTAATGTTCGCGAACCTGCTCGGAATCAAGATCTGGAAAAGAGTTTTAAAATGAACAAGGATTTTGACACCGTTTTCGGATACTGCCCGCTAGGGCCACCACTACGGTCAAGGCATGGCCAAGACTCGTGCGCCCATCGCTGACGATTACTCCCGCCTTCTCCGATGGCTTCCCGATGCCGACGCACTCCACCTAATCGCTGGACCAAGCCTCAGTTGGCCCCCGACCGTCGAACAATTCGAGGAGATTGCCAACCGACCAGGTCTGATCCCATGGATGGTCGCCGAGGAGAACGGCCGTAAACGATGGTTTCTGAGCTGCTCTTTAAGCTCGAGTGCGAGGTCGGGAATCTTGGTGCGATGTCCATCGGTCGAGGGGTCAAAACCCGTGGCCGAAATCAAAAACAGCCGAAACACCGATGTAGCCGTTTTGATCGCGTCTTGATTGCTCGAGATCGCGTCTTGATTGCTCGAAATGGACTGGTGAAGCAGCGGATTTATAATCTGTGGTCACGGGTTTAGGTCCTGTTCGCGCACTCTGCGGTGCGGTCCCAGCGCCAATACAGTGCTCAATATGGGACTTGCTTCAGTGATCGTAAATCTTGGGATCTTTATTGCAACGGTGATAGCGGCTGTTATCGCCTTGCGCTCGGTCAACGACGCTCGTCAGTCCAGAGACGAGGCTTTCGCGCACGAGCTCACTGCCCTCGATGCCGCTGCTCGATCAGCATTGGCAGCCGAGGTCGCCGTGCGGCATCACGAACGAACTGCAGACACTTTGGAAAAGCAGATCGCGCTCCTTGAATCGGCGGCTACGCGTCGTGAGGAATGGACACTTGAACCTCTCACAGATGCGAGCATCGATCAGCGATGGAAGGCAACAAACAAGACGGGATACGACGTTATGCACGTCTCTATTGGCACTCCGGACGGCATCAACGAGCAATGGATAATGCCCGACGAGAAGGCGGTAGTCGACGTGCCGCGTGGTGGAAGTATTTTCTTTACCTTTGTTCGACGTCTCAGCTCGCCGACGAGTCGAACGATCTGGGTGCTCTGGACGCCGGCGGACGGTTCGGCGCAACAGAAATTTGTTACGACCGTTTCCTAGACGTCGACTTCAGAACGTGTAACCCGCGCAGAGATCGCGACGTGTCGTTTTAATGTGTGCCCCAACTGGCACATGCCGCATGCTCCTGCAAGAACCGTGCAGTGCATGCACGGCAATGAAGCTCCAGGGTCGCAATCCCTGCGACCCTGAAGAACGCATTGGCGCGAGCGGAAAATTAGCCCATCGTGTTGACGATCAGGCCGATGTGGGTGAAGAAGTTCAGCGCGCCAAAGAGCAGGAAGGCCAGACCGGACAGACCCCAGACAAAGCCGACGATGATCTGGAGTGCACCGGGCCTGGCCTTAGAGGAAAAGCCTCGGAGGGCGAACGGGAACAGTACAGCTCCCACGCCGACGAGGGCGAACAGCCCGGACATGAAGATCGCCTCGATCCACGGGTACGCGGCGAAGGCACCCGAGATTGGTTCCTCCGGCGGGGCTGCGAACAGCTGGAAGGTCACGCCGGCCGCCGCAATAGCGAACAAGGCAAGTCCAAGTCCGAAGATGAACACTCCGAGCGGCTGAGCGGTGCGCGCCAGAAGGGCACCGACGTCGTCCGACACGTCGATCACCGCGGCGCGCCTCCACAGATAGAACGCAGCGGCGAGGAGCAATACGCCGAGGCCGAGGCTGGTCTCTCCGAAGATGATGTTGTCGAACGGGAAATATTTTGCGAACGGCCAGGAAAGCGTCATGTGGGCGCCGGTGAGGGTCAATATCACACCGAGTACCCCGGCTGCGAGCGACCATGACTCCGCGCTGAATTTCTCCCTGGACGTCAGCGCGCGCCCGAGCAAGACGAGCAGGATCAGGCCGGCCCCCGCGGCAAGCGACATGATTGTGTTGTAGGTGGGCATCTGCGTCCAGTCGATGACCAAGCCACCCGTTTCGAGCGCAAACATTCGCATTTGTCCAATGATTTTCCCACCCGACTTTCGGGTACTCTCAGCTGTATAGCGGTAGAGACTACGCTCCGAACTGTCCACTCCTCTGTACGGGTGCGAGCGCATCCGCTCGAAAAGTAAAAACGTACCGGTACGTTGTTGTCAAGAATTCAAGTTGCCGTGGTGACTACGTGACGGTGTTTGCACATCCTTGCGGTCCCACGCACCAGAGATTTTCGGTTGTGAGTGTCCGTTCCACGTGTCCTTCGTTCCTCCCAACGGTCATGTCCCATTGAAATGGTAAGTTACTGACCGCGCGGGAGAAAAATTGCTCCTGCACCACCTCGCGAACGGGATCCTTCTTGATCAAATCACGATTCCCGTGGATCCCCAGAGCGACCCGTGGCCACCGCTAAAGAAGCAGCCCGGTGCATTGCCGCTTTGGATGCGGACAGGTTCCGCGCCGAGCGAACGGTCGCAGCGACTTACATTCCCTACGAACCGAGGCGCAATGTCTCATAACCCTCATGTCTCATAACCCGTGGGCGCTATCACTTTTGTTGGGTCAGCTGCTGGCACGCGAAACGTGTTGCGATACGTGCTTGGCGATACTCGAAGGGCCGCGTAGAGGTGTTGACGCAGGGACGTTGCGGTCCCAAATCCTGCTTCGAGAGCTATCTGGTCGATGGACAGATCAGTTTCCTCGAGCAATTGTCGGGCAAGATCAATCCGCTGCTGATTCAGCCATTGGAGTGGTGAGACTCCGACTTCTTGACGAAAATGGCGAGTATAGGTTCGAACGCTCACGGACTCTTGCTCGGCTAGGTCGTTGAGGGACACGGGCTCGTCGAGATGCTTGAGAGCCCACATTCTCGAAGATCCTGTATTACCAAGCTCGGTCTCTGGGACCGGGTGTCGGATAAATTGGGCTTGTCCGCCATCGCGGTGAGGGGAGACGATTGTTCCGCGGGCAACGTCGTTGGCGACGGATGAACCATAGTCACTGCGGATCATGTGCAGACAAAGATCGATGCCCGACGCTACGCCCGCCGACGTTAATATTCGACCTTCGTCTGTGTAAAGGACGTCGGGGTCCAGGTCCACGGCGGGATACAGCATGCGGAATTGGTCCGCGACTCTCCAGTGTGTGGTCGCTCGCAAGCCGTTGAGGAGGCCCGCTGCCGCCAGCACAAATGAACCCGTGCATATCGACGCAATCCTGGTCGTCGGACGGATCAGACCGAGCGCATCGGCGAGCGGCGAGCTGAGTCGATCGTGGTTGTGGGGTTCGTAGTCCTCATCAGATGCTGGAACGATGACCGTATCGGCTTCGCTCAAGCCCGCGGGCCCGTTTGTGACATTCACCGTGATGTCAGTGTCGGTGCGAACTTGACCTGGGACGAGCGTGCATGTCCGCACTTCGTACAGGAATTCCCCCTCGGCGGATTTGGCTTGTCCAAACAGGCGGTGTGCTATGCCCAATTCGATCGGAAGGACCCCGTCGCGCACTAAGACAGCCACGCGGTGTCGGTTTGGATGCATGAAAGTGCTCATGGCCTGAATCTTACACATGTTGGCTTTCCAGCCACTCATGGAGATTGCCGCTGGTCCCCAAGATGGGATCTGTGACACAAAACGTGAAGACTACAACCGGCTCCCGGGAACCGCGCTTGCATCGCGCTTGGGTGGTCGCGGGCATTTCTTCCGTGGCCATCATTGCCGCTGGCACGTTCACAACCATGTCGGGATTACTGGTGGACCCTCTGCACAATCAATTCGATTGGTCTCGAGGCACGATTGGGATAGCGGTGTCCGTCAACATGGTGCTTTATGGGCTCGCGGCCCCCTTCGCCGCCGCGCTGATGGACAAAGTGGGTATCCGCCGCGTCATAGCCGGCGCCCTGCTCATCATCACCGCGGGCTCCGCGCTCACCACGGTCATGACGGCGTCCTGGCAATTTGTGCTCTTCTGGGGCTTCCTCGTCGGCTTGGGCTGCGGTTCCGTCACCATGGTGTTCGCCGCCACCGTAGCCAATCGGTGGTTCGTTAAGCGACGGGGGCTCGTCACCGGTCTCCTCACGGCGGCGAGTGTCTTTGGCCAGTTCGTCTTTCTTCCTGTGCTGTCCTCGATCGTGGACCAGCACCAGTGGAGGGCCGCAATCTTGACTAGTGCGCTGACTGCACTCATCGTCGTGCCATTCGTGTGGCTACTCATGCGCGACCATCCTGCCGATCTCGGAATGAAGGCTTTCGGCGCGCGGGACTTCGCTCCGAAACCCGGGACGGTACCCGGGGTAGCCCGGCGCACTTTACGCGTCCTCGGCACCTCCGCCCGAACGGTGCCGTTCTGGCTACTGGCCTTCACTTTCGCGATCTGCGGGGCGACAACGAACGGAATCATGTGGAGCCACTTCGTCCCTGCCGCTAGCGACCATGGAATGCCCATGACTGTGGCCGCGTCGTTGCTGGCGATGATCGGGATCTTTAACGTTGTGGGAACCATTACCTCAGGCTGGCTTACCGATCGAATGGACCCTCGACGGCTGCTGAGCGTCTATTTTGCAGTCCGTGGGGCATCGCTCCTGCTCGTGCCCATGTTGATGTCGTCCACGGTCCAGCCCGAGATGATCGCGTTTGTCATCTTCTTCGGCATTCTCGACGTCGCCACCGTGCCCCCGACGATAGCGCTCTGCCGCGAATTTTACGGCGACGACAGCGCCATCGTCTTCGGCTGGATCAATGCCTCACACCAGATTGGAGCCGGCCTAATGGCATTCCTCGGCGGCGTCGCACGAGACACAACCGGGTCCTACACCATCGTCTGGATCACGGCAGGGGTCCTGTGTTTTGTCGCTGCGCTCATCGCCAAGACAATCGTTCGGCACACGTCCTCTGAAAAACCAATACTCGCTCCGATGCCGAGTCTCAGAGAATAATTTCAACATTTATTAATGCCTACCTAATTGAAAGACCAATGGAACTGAGCGAACTCCTGCAACTCGGGGATGACGTCTGGAGTGAGCCGCTAGACGAATCGACCCAGCGGACAAGAGCCGTGGATATCAATAGCAGAGTGAATATTTTCCTCGTCTCGGCCGCAACGCATGCAATCGTTCTACGAAACCGTGATTTCGACAATTCGCGCGGGCCGCTCTTCCGAAGAATTCTCCTCGACCTGCTGCGTCAGCTTAGGGACCAAATGGAAGAGGTTTTCCAAGCGCTTGAGATTGCGTTCGATCAACGCGTGGGATGTGTGCAGGTCGCGCTTCGTCCACACGACTGGGCTGACAGTTGGCTCGGCGATTTGCCGCCTATCGAAAGCGTCAGTACGTTGTCATGACTTCCAACAGAGTTGGTAGACCACGGATGGAACAAAGAGCAGGAACAAATCGGCGGAACGAAAGTGGATATGTTCTTCGAACATCTCACAGCTCCGTGCCGGCCTGCTGCGGGAGTGTTTTCTTGTCGGATGTTTCCCAGCGCCTCGCCAGCCTCCGCGCTTAACCTGCGGGGCGAGCGGATCCCGACTCTCCGTTGCTGTAGGAGAGACTTAGACGATGCCGAGAACGATTTTTCCGTGGAACGCATCACGGCTGGCGCTGGTCCGTCGTCGTCTCCAACCTCCGCGATTCCTCCAGGTCACCAAGATCGCTGTTGCTGTGGCGATTGCCTGGACACTGTCCCCTTTCCTCCCTGGAGACGCTCAGGAATTACGGTATTACGCGCCGCTGGGCGCACTTCTGAGCATGCACCCAACGCTTATGCGTTCGCTCCGCAGCGCTTTACAAACCATCGCTGGGCTCGCCGTCGGAATCGCCCTCGCCGGGGCCGTGCTCCTCCTGAGCGAGCCTAGCGTTTGGACAATCTCCCTGGTCATCGGCCTCGGCTCCCTTATCGGAGGAATGCGATGGCTTGGTGTGGGCGGGGAACAAGTACCCCTGACTGCTCTCTTCGTTCTTATCATCGGCGGCCCGGAAGCCGATGATTACTCGGTCGGTTATCTCGCCCAAGTCTGTCTGGGAATAGTGGTGGGACTCTTGGTCAACTTGCTAATTTTACCGCCGCTTGCAATCGGCACGGCTGTCGAGCGGTTGATCAGTTTTCGAGGCACCCTCGCCACGCACCTCAACGATATTAGCGTGGCCCTGGTCGAGAGCTGGCCTCCCGAGCGTGAACTCTGGGCCACCAGGGGCAACGCACTCACCGACGCGGCCCGAGACGTCAGGTCGGCTGTGCAATACGCCGACGAGAGTCGTAAGGGTAACCCTCGCGCTCGGTTCAACCGCAGAAATCTTGTTGTTGACTATGAGGACCTCGCGGCTCTGGAGAACGTGACCTTTCACGTGCGCAACCTGACTGAGGTTTTTGCGGGCATGATCTGGGGTAAACCGATTCCCCTTGAGCTGCCGCCCGAACTGCGGCCGGTTCTTAGCGCTGCCCTGCACGCGGTCGCTGAAACCCTGCGTGCCACGGACGACGGCCCGTGTGATAGCGCACCCTTTGATGCCGCCGTAGCGGCAGTCGAGGCGATTCTGCACGGCATGCAAGAGTTGGGTGCCGGGGCGACATCGCTCAGCCCCACGGCCGCGATCGTCATCGATCTGAAGCGCATTTTGGTTGCGCTTCGCCCTGGGACGGAGAGAGATTCTGAAGGGTCTCCCTCGCCCGTCGTTTAGCCCGTCTCATCGCTTGTTCACGCTGCTGAGGTTCCGCGCGCAGGTACCTTCACGTTCCTACGAGTTTTTCTTTACCCGGGTTGACCTTGGATCAGCCTTCGGTACGGTGAATGGGGTTGCAGAAACTATTTCATCCGTTGAATTCGTATTAGGAGGTCATCATGCCCAACGCCATCGAGACTGTCGACGTCAACGTTCCCGTCACCGTCGCTTACAACCAGTGGACAAAATTCGAGGAGTTTCCGAAGTTTCTAAGTTTTGTTGAATCCATCACGCAAGTAACCGACACTCTCACCGAGTGGACGGTTAAAATCGGCGGCGTGGAGCGCACGTTTGAGGCTCGGATAACTGAGCAGCACCCCGACGAGCGTGTTGCCTGGAACAGCACCGGTGGCCAGGTCGACCACGCGGGAGTTGTCACGTTCCATAAGTTGGCCGCGAACGAGACGCGTGTGACGGTTCAGCTTGATTGGGAGGCAACAGGGCTGCTTGAGAAGGCTGGGGCCGCTCTCGGTATCGACGACCACGCCATCAAGAAAGACCTCACGAACTTTAAGGAGTTCATCGAGGCGAAGGGAACCGACGATGTCGGATGGCGCGGAGACGTGCAGGCCTGACGCTGCTGGAAGACCAACTTACGGATCGTGATGGTCCAGACACCGCACACCGGAGTCCGGCCACTGGGGGTGACGGTACGCTCGAAGCGCTTGGCAAGATGTCAGATACATGCGACAGCATGGAACAAGCGGGGATTGCTTTACAATCTCACCGCCTAATGGGCCACGCGGCTCAGCGGACGGGTTCTGCACAACTTTGGACGCTTCATCGCTATGCCTTTGCTCGCACACTCCGAAGTCATCGTCATTCTTCGATCCGCGCAGTTGCATAGCAATGTGTTTATGTGAGGGGGAATGGTTCTCAGCGTACGTCGGGTGCTTCAGTTCGTTTGATTCGGCGCAGTGCCTGCGGATTCTGTATTGGTCCTGCGCAACAGGAGAGGTTTGTTCTGAGCTGCCGGCTATCTCTTCCACGTAATTCTCAGCGGTTGGACGTTGCAGTGAACGATTCGACGGCGCTGTGAAACTGATTGAAGGTCAGGTGTCGGCGGGGCGCTTCTATATTGAGGACTTCGAATAGCGATCCGCTCTGGTTGATGTAGCCGAGGACTTTTTCGGGTGATTGCTCATCTTGTCGCCGGTCAGCTACCCGCCATTCATGGTCTGAAAGAATACACAATTCGAGGTCTGCTGCCGCGCATGGTTCATGTTGATTATTCGACATTCATCTCCTTCACCGCGGGGTGATTGGACGTGCCCCGGCGGGTTTCCGGCTCGGTGGGTTCGTTCCCACCATGATAAAACTCACCCTGGTCCGCGCATCTGTCACAGCAAATCTCGGGAGGGTCGGCGAAGTGATGTTTTCGTAGCAACGCTTCGATGAGTGGAGTGTTTCATAGTCAATTTGTTTTGTGCTGGTAATTGGAGTGAATTCGTTGATTTGGTGTGTGGAAAAATGTCACTGTGTAGCTCGCGGCCTGGCGTGAAGCACCGTCCAGCCGTCCTAGAGCAGACCGGATTTGCTGCGCACCTCTCACCGGACACCCTGATACCAGCTGCGCGTATCCGGATTGAGCGGCGACTTGCCGAAGAGACGGGCGGTGGCGGCCCGATGGCACGCCGGAGACTGCCGCCGCACGGATTTGCCCATAACAGCGTATTGAGGGACACGCTCGGCCCGAGCGATTCATTTCGCAATAGTAGGGTGCCTGCCGTGCTTTGCCGCTCGTAGTGGTCCCCGTCGTGGAGGGCGCCAGCGCCGGTCATCGCGAGCACCTGTTCTGTGCAAGCGAACCACACGGCTTCGTCGATCGGGCATGTTCGTCAGAATGTCGGCGCGGGTGCGGTGGTCCTTGATGCCGAGGATTGTCCGTCTCGGGAGAACGCATTTCTGGCGCTTCGTACTACGCAGGACAAAAAGATTTTCAGTCGGCGATCACGTGCGCTGGAACTCCGAGGCCGGCCATGTGCACGGCACCATCGCAAAGGTCCATACGAAAGACGTGGAATACAAAGGCCA
>NZ_SOFC01000002.1:0-8766 GCF_004402825.1 Cryobacterium sp. Hz9 | reverse complement strand
CGCCCCCCCGGTCTCAATGTTCGACACTGCCAACGACATCTGACTGAGCACTACGGCGCACACCCAAGGTCATGCTCACGTTCTCGGGCGTGCGCTGTGTGTGTTCCCGGTTCTGAAACCGAGCCGGGAAAGCCGCCTACACTTGGGGCAGTTGCGGGTCAGTCCCGCACACAACATGCAGGGAGCAGACCATGTATCAAGCAGTCTGGAATGATGTCGTGCTGGCAGAGTCGGATGAAACCATCCTGGTTGAAGGCAACCAGTACTTCCCGACTGAGTCGCTCAATTCTGCGTACTTCTCCCGCACATCGTTGACGTCGCAGTGCCCATGGAAAGGCACTGCAAAGTACTACACGCTCATCGTCGATGGGCAGGAGAACGCGAATGCCGCCTGGTACTACCCCGACCCGACGCTGGCGGCAGAAAACATCCGGGACCATGTCGCGTTTGGCAATGGTGTCCGCGTCGTGAAAGTCCACTAAAACGGCGACCGCCGCGAGAATCCCATTGAAGCCTTGAATCGCTAGATCATGACGCGCACACAACGGACCGAAGGATTGCAGCGGGGCCTTCTACGTCGAGACTAGGTGCGGATTAAAACCTCGGTTAATCTCGATATATCTAGATCTGATCAGGAGTTTCTTGTGCGAGTTGTCTTCATCATTATCTCAACCTCTCGTCTCATCCCGGTGGGTCTCGAGGCAATAAACATTGAATAAAAGTGTGTGCGTCAAGTCTTCCCACTTCTTTGCTCGCGTACCTCCCAAAGGCCAAGCGTCATTCGAAGTATTGGACGCTGCCCGCCGTCAGATATGTAGAGCACGATCCCCTTCGGAAAGCCTCCGGTTTGCGGTCTCAGGATCCCTCAAACGAGTGCATCTTCTGCTCAAATCGCAGGTTCAGATCCTCTACGATCCCGAGTTTCACCGTCACTATGTCAGCTGCAGGATTGGCCACCTGTGGTGCTTTGTGCTCGAAGGCGCGGCGCAATCGGAACATATCGAAACATATATTTCGCTCGCACGAGCGCTGACTAGGATCTACAAAAGTCTGCCGTCCGAGGCCGCCTTTCCAACCAGAAGGACGAACACGTGACCGTTCTCGAAGAAATCAAAACAGCCAATGACGCCTACGCCCAATCATTCGGTGCGAAGGCCACACTCGCACTGCCGCCAGCGCGCGGCTTCGCCATCCTCACCTGCATGGACGCCCGCCTCGATCCTGCCAAGTACGCGGGTTTGAGCGAGGGCGACGCGCACGTGATCCGCAACGCCGGCGGGCGCGCCTCTGACGATGCCATTCGCTCCCTTGTCATTTCCTACAAGCTGCTGGGTACCAAAGAGTGGTTCGTCATTCACCACACCAACTGTGGAATGGAATTTTTCACCGATGACGTCATCCGGGGCCTCCTAGCAAACAGCTTGGAAACAGCAGCCCTGGGAGAGGCAGGGTTCTACGACATCGGCACCGGCCCGGGCTCCGCCGAGGCGAAGTACATTGACTGGCTGACCATCTCAGACCAAGCGTCCAGCGTGCTGGAGGATGTCGAACGAATCAAGGCGCACTCGCTCGTACCGCGAAACATCCCGATCCATGGCTATATTTACGACGTTGCATCCGGGCGCCTGATCGAGGTACCGGCGGCCACGGCAGCAGGATCGGCATAGTAACGGACTGTTATTGCAAACGCCACCATTTCAGGCAAAGCCGCATAGGAGTAGTGCACTCTGGTCGCTGGGTCTGACTCTGCTCCCAATCAGAGTGCCGGTTACACGACAAGGACGTTTAGGCTGCGGCACGGTAAACAACCAGAGAGCTGTCCGATCTAGCGGTGAGTCCAACTCTCAAGCCTCTCGCGAAGACCTGGTGAGGCATATCGATCCGCAATATCGCCAACCGGGCGCTCCGAGTATCCTCAATCGTCAGCCTGCTCGTGGGTACGCGCTCGATAACCTCTTGCATCGCGAGCGCCACGATCATTGACTTGACCGGTACACGAGGCATTCCCCGACGCGCTCTCGCTTGGATCTCTATCTCGGCTTCGTGGCCATATCGAGCGCTGTTGAGGTGAGCGTCTGCCACGACGGTCTTCACGAGGCGATCGAACTGCCGCTGCCGTTCCGCTCGCCAAACCACCGCCTGCGTGCTTCGCACGGCCGCGGCGACGTTGCGGTCGGTCAGCAGGTCGACCCGGCGCATCCGCTCGGCGACTATCTCGACAGCTCGGGCGTCGACGATGTTCTTCACCGGGACCGGTAGGAGCCCCCTGCGCGCTCTGGTCTCCACGTAGGCGTTTGCGAAGTCGTGCATGCGGGCGCCGTTCTTGAGCATGTGCTCGGTGAGCGAATCGGCTAACACGGTGAACTGTCTCAGATGCTCGGGCTGCGATTGGTCATTGAATTAGGCGTCGGCTTCTCGTTTGTTTGCCCGGCGATCGGCGGCGGTCGTCGCGTGCAAGAGCTGCGGCGGGAGCCCGGCTCGGCTGAGGCTGCGCTCACGAGGTCTCGCTGCAGCATTGGCCTCCAGCTCGGACTGGTACGTCACCGGGTCGCTATGCCGGTTGCGCTGCCATTCGGCCCGACGCTCTCGGTTGCGCTCGGCCCACTGCCGAGTGATCCGCTTCGTGTGGTCGGGGTCAGCGTCCCGTCTGGCAGCGGCCCGGGCGTTCACCTCGTCGCTAAGGCTCTCGTAGCAGCGGTTGTAGTACTCCCTCAGTTTTTCGCGGTTCACCGCCACCCATTGCTGCTGATACTCGCGCTTACGATCGGGGTGCGCTTCCCGCCAGCGTTTTCGCACGCTCCCTTCCCCGGGCACGATCCTCGGCTTCGCGGTGCCGGCGGGCCGTGGCGCGGCGCATCGAGTCGCGATGGAGTTCCCGGGCTCGATCGAGGTGTTCGGCTCGCCAGAGTCGATTCAGCTCGCGGATTCGGTCGCGGTTCGCCGTCACATACTGGCGCCGCTTCTCGGCGTCTAGCGCAGACGGCTGACCCACCGGCGGTGCGTTCTCATCGGACGGGGCGTTCATGATCGTTGCTACGCGGTAGGCGGCGGGGCCAGCTCGATGACCAAAGCCAAAAGTTCAGAGCGATGCGCCGTCGGATTGGTGATCACGCGCTCGACCGCGACACGTAGCCGAACAGCATCCGCGTTCGCGATCGCAGCGACGGGCTCCAGGCAGCACGCGATGTCATTCTGGAGGTTGTGGTCATCATCTTCGATCGCGACCTTCGGATAGTTGTACAGCGCGGCCAGTGCGGTGCGACTGAGCAGATCGTCGAACTTCCCCTGCGGGATCGTCCTAGTGAAGCGTCCTGAGAGCGGACCTGTTGAGCCGATCATGCCGCTAAAGGGAGGAGCGCCAAGGTCGACTGGCCACGCTGTCAGACGCGCCTAGTCAGGAGCACCGGCTCATCGAAGCGCTCCAACCTTAGGTTTCGGAGAGCAGGGCCTGAGTTAGGCGACGGCGCGCTCCGGCCTCACGAACCTGTACCGCAACTAGGTGTATCAGACTCACGGGCCCGACGACGAAAAACTTGAGCGCATCCCAAACGTATAGCAGCACGAACACATTGAGCCAATTAGAGCCACCGGCTTCGACCAACCCCGCGAAATACGCCGCAGCGAACCCATACGGGATAGGGAAAAGCATCGCGGGCACGCCCCACTTGAGACCCCGCCGAGTGTCGATCGCGTCGGTCACGATGTTGGTCGGCATGAACCGGCGCGAGAAGTAATAGCTGCGGGCCGTGATGGCCAGGATGAATTCGAACATGGCGCGGCCTTGCAGATGTTGTCATCGCAGTGAGCGATGGCGCGCAATATCGTTTACCTGAGAAAATGTCTAGATCCGGATGCCCGTGGGGGGAAAGCCCCACGAATGGTCCGGGTTAAATCCTGCTGCGGCGGTGATTAGTGCTTCTGGCCACTGAGCCAGGTAACGCTTCCGGAATTTCTCGCCCGAATGCTTAGGGGGTCTCGGCATCGGGAGCCGGACCACCGCGCACTCCGGTTTAAAGGGCATCGAGGGCGCCTATCTCCTCCGCGGTCAGCGAAGGCGTGCAGGGTCTGGTCGTAGCCGAAGTCGATGACCCATACCTTGGTCTCAACGAAAAACCTGCAAACGTTCAATGCCAGACCGACGGATTCCCTCCCCATTTCACGCTCATTGAAATATGCGGCGGCGTTGTCTATGTTGCGGTAGCCAATGTTGAAGGCGGTCGCGGCAGCAGCCGTTGTGGCGTCGGGCAGGTCTAAAAGGCGCTAACGATTCGGGCGGTCAGCCGGCGTCCTCAATCAGGTTCAGCTGGGTGCCATCGGCGTCGATGAGATAGCCGACCCGCTGTCCCCACGGTTGCAGCTCGATGGGCATCAATCGTGGAAAGCCCACCCGGGATTCGTCGACTCCAGAATCGCAGATCGCCCGGTATAGCGTGTCGACATCCTGAACCCGGATACTGCACATGCACGAGCTCGTCGTCGGATCGAGGTCGCGGTAGGGGAAAAAAACTCGAGCTGGATATCGCCGCGATTCAGCACCATCCAGCCTTCGTCGCGACAACTTGCCCGAAAACCGAAGCCACGATAGAGGCGCTCCGTTTGCGGTTAAGTCACGCGACGGCAGGTTGGGTATAGCTCGATCCGTCATGAGCGCCAGAGTAGTGACGTCGACCTTTCAGCGGTAATCAGCTTCACAAAATGGGTGCGTCGGAGGATCCGGAGAATACGCTGTTGGAACGGGGTGAATGCCGCAATTCCCTGAGCGGTCGACAGTGTTTCGAGTCCAACGATCGTCGTGGTCACGCCGTCGCGGACGATCTCGCCACCGTTGGCCGCGACGAGGTTCCGATACCAGTTGACCTCCGGGCCGTAGGTGAGTTCGCACACAAAGCCGCCTGCGATCGGCTGCGCAATGATGGGCGTCTCGAAAGTCTTGCCGCTCTTGCGGCCCACGGTACGCACGATGGAGAAGTTCGTGCTGCCCTGGCGAGCCATACGACTGGTCAGCCGGTTCAGGGTGTGCTTGATCGTGAAAAGCCAGCCGCTGCGGAGCCTCGAGCGAACACTCATGGGAGAAGCATGTCACCAGCCAGCGCGCTTGACCAGTCCCAGACACGAGCCCTGAATACGATCCTGGCGCTGTTCAGATCCGTTGCCTACAGCGGTGCCTAACGGCGAGTATCACGTCGACGGGAGTGGATTTCCGCGAGACACCGTATTGCCCTCGGGATCCGCCAAGGTCAACTAGTCAGCCTCCGCAGGACTGTCCTATTAGGCGATCTGGCAGGCGTATTCGCTGATCTCGACCTCAACCTCGACCTCGACCTCGACTGGATCTAGCAGCTGACGGACGAGAACTTTGACGGCCCAAAGGAACTAGTCCTATACTCTCGTCAATTTTCCGTCGTAAAACCCGTAATCTCATCCAGGCCTATTTCATCTCGTGGGCTCTCGTTGCCGACCAAGAGCCTGAGTTCTTTGTTTCTCGTGTCCCGCCAAACCTGCTTGACCGCGACAGGCCTGCCCTTGGTGGCGGTTGTGACACGCACTGTGTCGGGGTAGGCACGCAACGCCTCGAGGAGGTCATCGAGCAGGGTTCGCTTGTTCGATGGTTCTCCTGTCGGCACCTTCCTGGCGGGCATCGCTGCTGTCGAAGCAAGGAAGGAAGCGGCGACTTCGGCTCTGCCCTAGTGTCTGGCGGCCGTGGCGGTACCGCGAGCGTCCAAGTCCCCCTTGACCAGAAGGCTCAGGGCGATGGCGACTGAACTCAAGATCAGCGCCGCGCTTGCAATGAGTGTGACCGTCACTGGCTCCCCAACCTGCTCAATAAACGGCGAGACGACGCCGGCGACAGCGGTAAGCAGGCCCGTAATGCCGCCAATATTCTTGACCCACCCGATGCTCGTCTTCGTGATTGCCAGTGACCCGGACTTGATTACCTGCGGGGAAGGAGGAGTGTCAGCTTTCCATGCTTGGGCACCCGTTCTGGCCGTCGTCGTCTCGCGGTCGTTGTCTGTGCCAAGCAACTGGAGGGACTGGAGCAGTTCGTCCAGTCGGACAGGAACGTCATCCCTAGTGAGATCGATTGCCGGAACCGGCCATTTGAGGCCTTCAAGTCCGTCGTCTGAGCCAATGCCATCGTGTCCACCTCAAATCCTGCCGTGCCGGAGTGTTCGAGAGAGTGCATCTTATGGCGAATGTAGTAGCCGGATAACCGGGTGCTAACGCGGGCGATCGAATGTCGGTTTCACAACCTCTATGCCGTGGACATCCTGGCCAGTGCAGCTAGACCACAGAAGTGGGAGCGTCTCCATTAGAGCCGTCGCCGCACGCCGGAAACCGTCAAATTCGTGCGAATGCCGTAGAATAGCGGATGTTCACCAAGATCGGTCTCATTCGCTCACCCGAATTGCACCACCGAAGAAACGGGCTTGAAAGCCCCGACAACGTCAGCGACTTCGCTGGTCGCTGTCCTGTTTCAGCACAGTGTTCACGGCGAGGGCCGCGGAAACCACGAGCGAGAGCAGAGGATCTTCAAGCGGTCGATGCATTTGCAGCACATAGTTGTCGGCTTTGGTAAACATCTCCTTGCTGAACCCCGCCCACGTACAACAGCCTTAACGCGGCGGTCAAACTACCGCTGCCGCTCCTCGTATCGGACCTCGGCTTGCGCGCTCCATGCCGCTGCGGCGACGCCGCGGCTGGTTAGCAGGTCCATCCTGCGCATCCGCTCTGCGACTATCTCGACTGCTCGGGCGTAGACGATGTTCTCCACCGGAACGGGCGGGAGCCCCATGCGTTCATGGGTCACCACGTAGACGTAGGCGTCGGCGAACTCGTGCATGCGGGCCTCATCGCGGTGGGTCTCGTAGTAGCGGTTGTAGAACTCGCGGACCTTCTCCAGGTTCTCCTCGACCCATCGCTGCTGATATTCACGCTTGCGATCGGGGTGAGCTTCCCCGCCAAAGTTTCGCACGTTCCCTCCCCCGGGCCCGCACTTCTGCCTCGCGGTGCCGGCGTGCTATGGCCCGACGCATCGAGTCGCGGTTGAGCCGCCGGGCTCGGTCGAGATGTTCCGCGCGCCAGAGTCGATTTAACTCGCGGATCCGATCGCGGTTCGCCGCTACGCACTCGCGCCTCTTGTCGGCCTCGCGGTCAGACGGCTGGTCCACCGGCACCGCGTTCTCATCGGACGGGGCGTTCATGATCACTGCCACGCGGCCGGCGGCGGGGCCAGCTCGATGACAAGGGCAAGGAGTTCAGAGCGATGCACCGTCGGATTCGTGATCACTCGCCCGACCGCGACACGGAGCCGGCCGGCATCATCGTCCGCGATCGCGGCGACGGACTCCAGGCAGTCCGCGACGTCGTTCTGAAGTCTGTAGCCATCATCATCGACGGCGAGGTTTCGAGGTCGAACTCGATACGCAGGCACGCCATCCAATCATTGCGGCACGCACGTGAGGAGTACTTGGCAGCGCGGCCGACATGGACCACGCGGCGCACCTCCTAGAGAGCGTGGATCATGACTATCCGCCTAAACCACAGGAGGTTCAGTTCCATGACACTTCACACCCAGCAATCGCTCTCGGTTTCATCGTCTCGGAACCGCAGCAGTCGGTCACGGAAGGCGATCGACGTCCGGGATGAAGAGGCGTTGCTCAAACGACATTGTCGTTATCTTTCTTTCAGTCTGTCTGGCTGTGTTTGCGGTGCGTGTACTTCGAGTGGCTCCTATTGCGTATGTCGCCCGATGAAGTCATCGATCAGATGCACAACGGTGTCCAGCTGCTCGTCCAAGACGAAGTGCCCGGTGTCGAGCAGGTGCAATTCAGCAGACGGAAGATCATCGAGGTACGCGCGCGCGCCTGCTTCAGAAAAGAACTGATCGTTACGCCCCCAAGGCAAAAGCATGGGGGGCTGATGCTCGCGCATCCACGCTTGCCACGCGGAATACAGCACGACATTGGACTGGTAGTCATAGAGCAGGTCGAGCATGATCTGGTCTCGTCCGGCTTGATCGAGCCAATGTTGATCCAAAGTCCATGCGTCCGGATCGACGAACTCTGGATGCGCGGCCCCCTCGAGATGTTGGGAGCGCGTTGCCTCAGCTGTAAGCGCTCCGCGGATAACAGGCTCCATCTCCTCTTGATTTATCCAGTATTGAACCACAGGCTGCATATTCGGTCCCAGTCCGGACTCGTAGGCGTTGCCATTTTGTGCGATGACCCCCTGTATCCAATTCGGATGTCGCGCCGCGATGCGATACCCGATAGGAGCCCCAAAGTCGAAAACGTACATGAAGAACTTGTCGATGCCGAGGGTGACTAGAAACGCTTCGATAACCTCGGCGATGTGATCGAAAGAGTAAACGAAGTCTCCGCCGCCACTACTCGAGGTGGGAGCGCCACTGTAACCAAACCCCGGGTAATCCGGTGCGATGAGATGCACCCGATCGCTGAGCCGATCCATCAGGCGCGCATACTGGTGCGACGCAGCAGGAAAACCGTGCAGTAGCACGAGCGTCGGCCCATCCGCCGGTCCCGCTTCCCGGAAGAAGATCTCCAGCCCGTCGACGGAAACGGTGCGATGCCGCACCCCCGTGAGCTGATCAGTTTCCGTGTTGAATTCGGCCATACTGTCCTCGTTTCGCCCGCTTATGCCTACAATTCAGGCTTTCACTCGCGGTAGCTCATGTCAACACGCCCACAAAGTGATGCTATTTTCGCTCGTCCCTGACGAGATGGAAGATGACCACGTCTACGCCCC
>NZ_SOFC01000009.1:0-124792 GCF_004402825.1 Cryobacterium sp. Hz9 | reverse complement strand
GACGACGTCATTTTCGGTCAGGCGTACCCCTCAGCCGAGGCCGCGCCGGTAGCCCGCGTCGCTGCGTTGAATGCTGGCCTGCCCGTCACGGTCGGCGGTGTGCAGGTCGACCGGCGCTGCGGCAGTGGTCTGCAGGCTGTTCTCGACGCCGCCATGCAGGTGCAGACCGGCGTGAGCGACCTGCTGATCGCTGGCGGCGTCGATGTGATGAGCCAGGCTCCGCTGTACACCGTCGATTCCCGTTGGGGCTTGGCCGGAACCGCCGGCGTGCTGCTACGCGACGCCCTCGGCCGAGGCCGCGAAACGGCCGGCGGCCGCAACTATCCGGTGCCAGGCGGCATGCTCGAAACCGCCGAGAACCTGCGCCGCGACTATTCCCTCGACCGGGTCGAGCAAGACGAACTCGCCGCCCGATCACAGCGCCGCGCCCTCGCCGCCGTCGCCGACGGCCGCTTCCTCGACGAGATCGTGCCGGTCACCGTGCCGGGACGCAAGGGCCCCATGGTCGTCTCCGCCGACGAGACCCCCCGCAAAACCACGCTCGAGGCCCTCGCCGGCCTGAAGCCGATCATGGGCAAAGCGGATGCCGCAGCCACCGTCACCGCCGGAAACGCCAGTGGGCAAAACGACGCGGCCGCCGCGTGCATCGTGACTACCCCGGAGCGGGCCGCCGCGCTCGGCCTGGTGCCGCTGGTGCGCCTCGCAGCATGGGCCCGCGCCGGCGTCGAACCCTCGCGCATGGGCCTCGGCCCGGTACCCGCCACGAAACTCGCGCTCGAACGCGCCGGGCTCACCCTCGCCGACATGGACCTGATCGAACTCAACGAGGCGTTCGCCGCGCAGGTGCTCGCCGTCTCCCGGGAGTGGAACTTCACCCCGGAAGACTGGGCCCGCACCAACGTCAACGGCTCCGGGATCTCGCTCGGTCACCCGGTCGGCGCGACCGGCGCTCGCATCCTCGCCACCGCCAGCCGCCACCTGCAGCGCACCAACGGCCGGTACCTGCTCGAAACCATGTGCATCGGCGGCGGGCAAGGACTCGCCGCGATCTGGGATCGCGTCTGAACCTCAATACGCCTCGGCAGGCAGGCAGTCCGCGTCGTTTGCCTCGGCCGAACCTCCGCTAGTGCTTTGCAGCATATGGTGAGAATGGCGCGGCAGATCAATCGACGTGAGGATGATAATCGTCGGTAACGGTGAGCGGCGCGGGTCCGGCGTGGCCAGTATCCCGCTGAAGAAGCTCATCGGATCTGCATCGTTCATTGATCTGAGCGCGGACGCCGAGAAAAACCCGAACTTTCTGCTCGAGGTCGGGCATGTGAAGGCGTGGGAGATGGAACACGGGCAGCTCAAGGAGAACACGTGGCTTCTGTTCGCACCGGCTGGGACCAGTATTCCTCGGACGAAGCCAGCTTTCTCATCGCCGACGAGACGGGGCCACACATATCTGCGCTGTGGCGAGCACCGGTCAACTAAACGAGTGGCAGACGGTGAATCCGATCATCGACCGCATCTTGACGAGCTTGGAACGAGGCCCCAATACGCAGGGTTACAATGCGGGCAGCATTCCGAGCATCCTCGATCGTCAGGCTGCTCGTGGGCAGGCGCTCAAATGCTTCTTGCATTGCAAACCGCGCGACAAGTGTCTCGACAGACGTGCGAGGCTTTCCCCTAAGAATGCTCGCTCGATTCTCCATCTCCGAGTCGACGACGTACTGGCCCCTATCGCGGTGCACCTGCGCCACGACACCCTTTACGAGTCCGTCGAACTGCCGCTGCCGCTCCTCGCGCCGGACCTCGACCTTCGTAGCTCGCACGGCCGCGGCGACGTCGCGGCTGGTCAGGAGGTCGACCCGGCTCATCTGCTCTGAAACAATCTCGACGGCTCTGGCGTAAACGATGTTCTCCACCGGAACCGGCGGGAGCCCCCGTCGCGCCCTGGTCTCGACGTAGGCCTCAGCGAACTCGCGCATAAGGGCGCCGTTCTTGAGCATGTGCTCGGTCAGCGATTCGGCGAACACAGTGAACTGCCGCAGATGCTCGGGTCGCGATGGATCATTGAAGTAGGCGTGAGCTTCGCGCTCGTTCGCGCGTCGCTCGGCCGCGGTCGTCGCGTGCAGGAGCTTCGGCGGGAGACCGGTCCTGGCAAGGCTGCGCTTCAAGCGTCTCGCTGCCGCGTTGGCCGGTCACTTCGCCGGTTGCGCTGCAACTCGGCGCGACGTTCCTTGTTGCGCTCGGCCCACTGCCGGGAGATCTGCTTCGTGCGGTCGGGCTCACGGACATCCAAATCAATCTCCCCGACCACGGCGCAGTCAAGAGTCTGGCGATCACCCAGCAGGTGGTGCTTTGCCCGGGCATGGCCATCAAACCCGGATATTTCCCCGGCTTTCTCACAATCGATATTCCGCTGTCACTCCCTCGGGACGGTCACGTGGTGCGAAAGCTGGACTATACACATTTCAGAGAACCGGCAAGATCCGCGACAGGTCTCGCATTCGCTTTCTGTCTAGGCTCATGCAGCATTGGGACGAGCCGGCACGTCACGCTATCCAACCAAAATCTGCCGGGGAGCGACTCCGGCCGCCGCGCGACAAATATGAGCCATCATTCCGACTGCGTCACGGACTCGATCTATCTGTGACGTTAGAGTTCGGCACAGCGAGAGCTCAAGGTGGAATATCGCCAGCAACCTGTTACGACGCATGCCGATATTGATGATTATGTCAACAAGTAGAGTGATTATTATCAAATTCTGCTCTTGGGCCCCGTTTTGATATTGAGTACCCATTCCCGAAATATGCATCTGACCAAGTGTCTTGCTGAATTAAATTAGTAATCGCGCCCTGGGTCGGGTGCACGCGGGACGTGTTTGACCCATTGGGAACGCCCATTGACTCTGTCGTTATTTGGGTGCCCCGCGAGACACCGACCGAGGCCAGACCAGCTCACGCCAGCACCTCCATCGGGATCGCCGCGAACGCTCGCGTGACCAGCCGGGGTCTGATCATCTGGTACCGAGGCTGCAGTGACTCCGGCGCACCGTGGATTTGACCACCGAACTCGCCGGTCAGAAGATCAAGCACGCCCGCGGCGACCTCTCCTACCGACTGGTCCACGCTCGACAGCCCGATTGCGGCAGCGACCGGTGTGTTGTCGTAGCCCGTCACCGGCACCCGCTCAGGGTTGGCGATCATCGCTCCCAGGGCCAGCGAGTCGCTCGCGCAGAGAACTGCGTCCAGCGGCCCAGCCCTGCGTCGCAGGTCCTGCATCGCAGCGGTACCCTCGGATACACCATCGACGGTAACCACCTCGAGCTTGGTCAGGTCAGCCTCGGTCACGTCGCCGCGTTCGTGCATCGCATCGTGCCAGCCGCGGCGCCGGTCATCGCCGGTATCCGCCGAGCTAGGCCAGCCAATGTAGCCGATACGCCGCGCGCCGGCATTCTGCGCCGCCCGGGTCGCCTCATGCAGCCCGGCCCAGCCGTCCACATCTACCCAGAGGTGCTGCGGGTCGCTCACGTCGTCGGTCCCCCAGGGCCGCCCAAAGGTCACGAAGGCGATCTTGTTCTCGATCAGCCACTTCGTGCGGGGGTCGCCAGCAAAAGTGGAAGTAAGCACGAAGCCGTCCACGTCGGCCCCGTCATTCAGGCGCTGCAACTGGATGATCTCGTCCTCGGGGCTGGTCGCGGTGAACAGCAACACCCGTAAACCCTGTTTGTCGGCCTGCTCGGTCAACGCGTGCAAAAACCGATCCAGCACAGACCCCGATATGCCGTCGATCATCGGATCCAGCCGGATGCCAATGGTGGAGCTGCGTCGGGTACGCAATCGCCGCGCCGAGGCGTGCGGGCGGTAGCCCAACTGCGCGATCGCAGCCTCGACCCGTTCGCGCGTATCGGCGCGCACAATGCCGGGCGAGTTCATCACATTTGAAACGGTCTGGCGGGAAACGCCTGCCGCGAGTGCAACATCCGTCACCGTAGGCATCGAAGCCATAGTCGATCCTCCCCACGAACCTCAGAATGTATCGATCCAATATTGGATCTCCAAAGGCTACCGCTTTTGCATTGGCTGAAGCCTCACCGCATTGGATCGATCCAAGAAATTATTTGATCGATCAAATAAAGTCAGCTACTGTAAACACCACACAAGATGTGCGCACCGTAGCGCGATAGAAGGAGCATCAAGATGCAACGACGCAACTCCCGCTTGCTGATCGGCGCAGGTCTCACCGTGGTCGGTGCCCTCACCCTCAGCGCGTGCGGTTCCGGATCCGGTTTCAGCAGTGACTCCGCCACCACCGGCGGCGAACTCACCAGCGACTCCTCCCAGGGTCTCTCGGTTCTGATCGGCTCAAGTGGGGACGCCGAGACCGCTGCCGTCAACGCCGCCGTGGCCGCCTGGTCCAAGACCTCCGGCACCAACGCCGAGGTCAGCGTCGCGAGCGACCTCAATCAGCAGCTCGCCCAGGGCTTCGCCGCGCAGAAGCCTGCCGACGTGTTCTACCTCTCGACAGATGCCCTCGCCGGGTACGCGTCGAACGGCTCGCTGCTCGCCTACGGTGACAACCTGGCCAGCAAAGACGACTTTTACCCCAGCTTGGTCAGTGCCTTCACCTATGAAGGCGAGTTCTACTGCGCCCCGAAGGACTTTTCTACCCTGCAGCTGCTCATCAACACGGATCTCTGGGCCCAGGCCGGGCTCACGGATGCCGACATCCCCACCACCTGGGACGAGCTCGCGACGGTGAGCGCAACGCTGACCACCGGCTCCCAGGTGGGCCTCGCCCTCGGCAGCGAATACGCCCGCCTGGGCGCGTTCATGGCCCAGGCCGGCGGCAGTCTGATGAACGAGGACAGCACCGAGGCCACCGCAAACAGCCCGGAGAATGTTGCGGGCCTCGAATACGCGCAGACGCTCCTCAACGACGGCGTGATGAGCTATGCCAGCGAGATCGGTGCAGGTTGGGGCGGCGAGGCGTTCGGAAAGCAGTTGTCCGCCATGACAATTGAGGGTAACTGGATCACCGGCGCGATGACGAACGACTTCCCCGACGTCAACTACACGGTGGCCGAACTGCCGGCAGGCCCAGAAGGCAAAGGCACCCTGCAGTTCACCAACTGCTGGGGCATCGCCGCCGACAGCCCCAACCAGACCGCGGCCCTGAACCTGGTGGAACAGCTCACCAGCAAGGACGCCCAGCTAACCTTCTCCGAGGAGTTTGGCCCGATGCCCTCGATCATGTCGGCCGCCGCCGAGTGGAAGAGCGCCAACCCCACCCTGGTTCCGTTCCTGGACGGCGCGGACTACGCCCAGGGCGTGCCCATTGTGAAGGGCGCCGCGGATGTCGTGAGCGACCTGAACGCACAGCTCGAGTCACTCAAAACCGGGAACGCGCAAGCAATCCTCGACTCCACGCAGAAGAACCTTCAAGCGCTACTGAAGTAGCCCCATGTCGATGCCTGCACGCACGCCTCACCGCTCCGGCATCCGGGGCGGTGAGGCCGCCTCGGGGTGGCTCTTCACAGCCCCGATGATCATCCTGCTCGGGATGTTTTTGGTCATCCCGGTGCTGATGGCCCTCTGGGTCAGCTTCTCCGACTGGAACGGTCGCGGCAGTCCTTTTTCCGGCTCCGTTGCTTTTGTGGGCTTGGACAATTATTCCGCTCTCGTCGGCGGCGGCGGCCTCGCCGAACAGGACTTCGGCACAGCGTTGCGCAACAATGCCTGGTACGTCCTTCTGGTCGTGCCGATCCAGACGACGCTGTCCCTGTTCTTGGCCGTTTTGGTCAACCGGCGGATCTTGCGCGGCCGCGGCTTTTTCCGCACCGCGTTCTATTTCCCGTCGGTCACCAGTTCCGTGGCCATCACGGTGCTGTGGCTGTTCCTGTTCAGCGCCAGTGGCGCCGTCAACAAACTGCTCTCATTCATCGGCGTCAACGGACCGAACTGGTTCAACGACCCTAGCGGAGTGCTGCACAACATCTTCGAGGCGTTGGGCGTCGAGACGGGCCCGGCCGTCCTCACCGGCAACTCGTTCCTCGGTATCTCGTTCTGGGAATGGCTGGCCGGGCCATCTGTTGCCATGAGCGCCTTCATTTTAATGGCCGTGTTCACCACCAGCGGCACGTTCATGCTGTTGTTCATCGCCGCACTGCAGAACCTCAGCGGAGATGTCGTCGAGGCCGCCATAATGGACGGCGCCAACGGTTGGCAACGGTTCTGGCAAGTCACCCTCCCCCAGCTGCGGCCGACCCTCTTCACCGTGCTCACTCTCGGCCTGATCGGTGCCTGGCAGGTTTTCGACCAAATTTATACCGGCACCCAGGGCGGGCCAGGCAAGACGACACTCACCCCGGCCTATCTCTCCTACCAGGCCGCCTTCACCAACCAGGCCTGGGGCCAGGGCGCCGCGATCGCGTTCATCCTGTTCGTGATCATCGTGGTCTTCACCCTGTTTCAACGGTGGCTACTGGCCGAACGCACGGTTTCCGCCCGGCGGATGCGCTTGTACCTGAAAACCCCAACCTCCGGAGGTTTCAAATGACCACCACCGTGAGAACCCGCATGCGTCCCAGCACCGCCTCCCAGCGACTGCGCAACCTGAGCCGGCCGCAGCTACCCACCAGCGTGATCGCCGGCCGGTCGCTGCTCTACGCGATCCTGATCGTGCTCGCGATGATCTACATCGCTCCCTTCCTCGTGCAGGTCGCGACCTCCTTCAAAACGGATGTCGAAGCCGCCACCAATCCCATCTCGCTGCTACCGCAGACCTGGTCGACGTCCGCGTACGAGAGGTTGTTCCTCAACTCGGACTTCCCGATCTGGTTCCAGAACTCCGCGATCGTCACGGTCTTCGTCACGCTCGGCCGCGTGTTCTTCAACTCTCTGGCGGGCTACGCCCTAGCCCGGCTGCATTTTCGAGGGCGCAATGTGATCTTCGCGCTGCTCATCGCTGTGATGAGCGTGCCCGGGGTGGTGCTGCTGATTCCCAAGTTCCTGGTGATCAACCAACTCGGCATCTACGACACCTATGTGGCCATGATCGTGCCGCTGCTCACCGACGCCGCGGGCGTCTTCATCATGAAGAACTTCTTCGAATCGATCCCGGCAAGCGTCGAAGAGCAAGCACGCATCGACGGGGCAGGCAACTTCCGAGTGTTTTGGTCGATCGTGCTGCCGATGGCCCGGCCGGCCCTGGTCACGATCATCATCCTGTCGTTTCAGGGCTCCTGGAATGAGCTGTCGCACTTCATCGTGGCCACGCAATCACCCGAATTGACCACACTCACCAAGGGAGTGGCCTCGCTGGCCTCCGGGCAGCTGAGCCAGGGGACCCAGTACCCGCTCAAGCTCGCCGCGGCGGCGATCATGACCATCCCGGTCGCGGTGATGTTCTTCATCTTCCAAAAACGCATCATGAACACCACTGACGGCGCTGTGAAGGAGTAGTCGGCGCCGTCCGTTTTTTCCCCCAGATCACACCACAACACCTTGGAGTCGTACCTCAAACATGTTCTCTCACCCTGTCCAGCCGTTGCTCCATAATTCCGCCATTGTTTTGGCCGCGCCAACCCAGGCATGGTCCGGGTCCGACGGACATACGACGCTTCCTATCCATGGCCTTTACCACTCCGACACCCGTGTCCTCTCCGGCTGGAGCCTGCGGGTCGGCGGGTCTGCGGGCGAACCGATCGGCTCAGCTGCTCGCGGCGCTGGCGAGATGACGTTCAGTGCGCTGCTGCGCCACCTTGACGACCGCACCGCCGACCCGCGGTTGCGACTGGAGGTTACCCGCAGGGTCACGGCCGGCCACCTGACCGAGAGCATCACTCTTATTTCCGGACTGCAACACGCGATTGACACGACTGTTTCCGTGCGCCTGGTTCCCGATTTCGCGGACATGCAGATCGTCAAGGCCGGCCTTGGTGGCGGCGCTCAGCTAGTCACATCTGGGACAGCCGACCTACCCGAGGCGCCGGTCATCACCGTGAAAGAGACGGGCACCGGCATCCATCTCACCACCCCGACCGTAGCTGCACTAGTGAGCCTGAGCGACGACGGTGTGCCGAGCACTGCTGCCACAGAAGTTGGCGGCGACTGGTCGGTTACCGTGCCCGCCCGCGGCAGCGTCACCGTGCAGTGGACGATCGATATCGAGCACTCAACGACCGTGGTGCAGGCGGCCTCGGGCCTGCCCGAGTGGGCCGGGGTATCGGTGAGCTCCGGCGACGCACGCCTGGACCGCTGGGTGCAGCGCGCACTCGACGACCTCTCCGGCCTGCGAATGGCAACGACGGCACGGCCGGATGAGCCATTCCTTGCTGCCGGCGCCCCTTGGTTCTTCACCCTGTTCGGCCGAGATTCACTCTGGGCTGCCCGGTTCCTGCTCCCCCTCGGCACCGAGATCGCGGCCTCCACTCTACGGTTACTCGCCCAGCTGCAGGGCACCCGGAACAACGCCGAGACCGCAGAACAGCCCGGCAAAATCATGCACGAGCTGCGGCCCGCCGCTTTCACGATCCCCGGCGAAGACATGTCGCTACCGCCGCTCTACTACGGCACCGTCGACGCCACTCCCCTGTGGGTCTGCCTGTTGGCCGACGCCCACCGCTGGGGCATGGCCGACGCCGAGGTCGAGGCCCTCCTGCCACACCTCGAAGCAGCCCTGGCCTGGATGCGCGACTTCGGCGACAGCGACGGTGACGGATTTCTCGAGTACGTCGACAGCACCGGGCACGGGCTCGCTAACCAGGGCTGGAAGGACTCCGGTGACTCCATCCAGTGGCGTGACGGAAGCCTCGCCACTGGGCCTATCGCTCTCTGCGAGGTCCAGGCATACGCCTACCAAGCCGCGATCGATGGCGCCGGCTTGCTCGACGCATTCAACCGGCCCGGTGGCGACACCTGGCGCGCCTGGGCCGAGGAGCTCAAGACCCGGTTCCGCCAGTCATTCTGGATCGACTCCCCGCAGGGCCGCTACCCGGCTGTGGCCCTGGACGCGTTCAAACGCCCGGTCGACACCGTCACCAGCAACATCGGCCACCTCCTTGGCACCGGCTTGCTCTCCGCCGAAGAGTCCGCCCTCGTCGCTGCCCGTCTGGTCTCTCCCGAACTCAACTCCGGCTTCGGCCTGCGCACCATGTCCACCGACTCGGCCGGGTACTGGCCGGTGAGCTACCACGGCGGCTCGGTCTGGACCCACGACACCGCGATTGCCATCGCCGGGCTCGGCCGCGCCGGTTTCGGTGCCGAGGCAGGCGTTTTGATCACCGGTCTGCTCGCAGCGGCCGAATCGTTTGACTACCGGATGCCCGAACTCCACTCCGGCGACGCCTCCACAGCTGTCACCGCGGCGGGGTCCTACCCTGCCGCCTGCCGCCCGCAGGCCTGGTCCGCTGCGGCCGCAGTGTCCGTGCTCAGCACCGTGCTGGGCCTCGAACCGGACCCGGTAACGGGCGAGGTAACGTCCACTTCCATCAGCCCCGCTATCGTTGGAACCGTCACGCTAAATGGCCTGGCCGCCGCTCTCTGAGTCGGCTGAGGTCCGCCCTCGCTCACCCTGTCAGCGGGTCAGCCGATGACGGCGACCATGTCAATATCCTGATGAAGCCCCACCGGAATCTTCCGATGGGGCTTTTTCACACCCCAAATCCTCGCCGGCCGAACCGCCGCTCGCGCTTCCCATTCCCACTTCCCACTTCCCACTTCCCACTTCCCACTTCCCACTTCCCACTTCCCACTTCCCACTTCCCACTTCCCACTTCCCACTTCCCACTTCCCACTGGATCTTGTCGTAGTTGAACACGATGTCGAATGCACCAGCCCCCTTGTCCGACTTATCGACGAGAAGGAGCTGGAACGAGTTGAGTTTGTCTGTGCCACCGGAGTAGTAGCCGACGTTGACCCAGTTCACACAGAACGCGTTGTGGCCTTTAAAAACGGTCTCGCCATAGGAGTCCACAGCAGATCAGTGACGACCTCGCGGTCGTGTTCGCCGGCCAAGGCGAGATGCAGGTCTCCCACGAGTCGATCTATCAAAGCCTCTACGTTCAAAGCCGTGGTTACGTCGGAGTTCACCTGCACCGGCACCCGCGGCGGGGCCGGTCAGCGCGGAAACCGCGGGCCACGCAGCTGAACGCGGCGGGTGAAATTCGCGACAAAGTGATGCTGAGCGAACGGCCCACAGAGGCCAATGACAGGCTGGTCTCCGGTCATTGGGAGGGTGATCTGATCGTGGGTTCGGCGTCGGGATCGGCGATCGCGACGTTGATTGAACGCACGACGCGGTTCGTCGTGTTGGTGCACCTGCCCAACGGCGCTTCCTCGGAGCGAAGTCGCCAGAGTCCTTCCACCCCAAGGCGCGGGGGCACCGGATTATGGCGGATGAAATCGTCGAGCTTTTCAGCAGGCCGGTGCTGCCGTCCTTCGTGATCAAGCCGCAGCAAATCGTGACCCGCTCGCTGTTCGTTTCCGGGCGCTCAATGCATTTCAACGCAGCGTGGCCCGGAAGCGACGTGATCATGACCCTCATCTCGCCAAGTGGCGTCCGGTACGACCGCTCCAACACTCGTGAAGCCGTTCACGGGAACGGGCCCACTTATGAGTACTTCGATATCGACAACCCCGAGCAGGGTACCTGGACGGCGGCGATGTTCGGCGCTGACGTGGATCCAGCCGGCGAGCCCGTCAGCTATACCGCCGCCGACCAACCAGTCCCGAACGTCAAGCCGACCGCCTCGTTCACAACCTCCGGATCCGGCACCACGTACCGCTTCGATGCCTCCGCGTCGACAGACCTCGACGGCTCGGTCGAGGAGTACATGTGGGAGCTCGTGTTTGCTCAAGTTCGCAGCAGAGAAATCGCACGTCACAAGGAGTATCCCCACGTTTTTCAAGGTCCTCCCGCTCCAATTTTGGGCATAACCATTCCGCCCCGATGCAGACCTCAAGCCCCGGTGGACTCGCGAACGACCAGTTCGGGCTGAAACACGATATGTTCGTGCTCAAACGTGTCGCCGACCTCGGCCTCGCGCAGCAGCAGGTCGACTGCGGTGTAGCCGATCAGCACGCTCGGCTGACGGATCGACGACAGCGGCACCACGGCCGCAGCGGCGAAAGCGATATCGTCGTAGCCGATCAGGGCAATATCGCGCGGCACGTGCAGCTCACCGCGCATGTTGAGCGCCTGCAGCACACCGATGGCGAGCAGATCGTTGGCGGCAAAGATGGCATCGGGACGGTCACCGGGTGCCCGCTCCAGCACCAGCTCGCCGGCGGCACGGCCGGCCAGCACCGAGAGGGCATCGGTTTCGATGACTTCCAGAGACACCGACGGATGTTTAGCAACGGCTTCCCGCGCACCCTCCAGCCGATCGACCACCTGCCGAATGCTGATTGGTCCGCCAACGAAAGCGATACGAGTCTTGCCGATGGACACCAGGTGATGCGCAGCGAGGCGCCCGCCCGCAACGTCGTCGACGGCGACGGAGGAAAAGCTACGGTCCTCCGTCTGGCGATCGACCAATACGGTCGGTGTACCGCGAGCGCGCAATCGGGTGAGTCGGTCGCCGACGTCACCAAGCGGTGAGATCAATACTCCGTGCACACGCTGTTCCTCGAACAGGTCGAGGTAAGCGGCCTCACGGGCGAGACTGTCGTCGGTGTTGCCGAGTAGAACTGCGAGCCCCTCTTCGGTTGCTCGATCTTCGGCACCACGGGCGACATCGGTGAAGAATGGGTTCGCGACGTCGAGCACGATGAGCCCTAGGCTGCGACTCCGACCGGCCCGCAACTGACGGGCGGCGTCGTTGCGTACGAAGCCGAGATCGGCAATGGCAGCTTGAACTCGCGCGACCGTGCCCGGCGACACTTTTTCGGGTCGGTTCAACACGTTCGACACCGTACCCACCGATACGCCGGCGGCGGCGGCGACGTCGTTGACGCTGATCGATGCCACACTGACTCCCTTTTCGCTGGGACGCCTCCGGCGGCCCAGCCCTCAGCCTATTGGCCATAGGCGCCCACAATGAAACGAATCAACACAGGTGGTCGGGTTTCATGTCAATTGGGAAACGATGATGGAAAGTGCTGTTGACGATCAGGTCGCCGCCACCCTAGTATTCACTGAGTAGCCGAAATGAAACGATTCATTCAGGCATTTCCTCGACGCGGAGGCACGACCTCGAAATGATCAACACTCCCGAACCGACCATCGGACGGTCGATTACACCGCTCCTGTCATTGCGCGGGGCGGCCAAAGCATTCGGCCCGGTCATCGCCCTCGCCGACGGCGTGGTCGAGATACTCCCCGGTGAGATTCACGCCTTGGTCGGCGAGAATGGAGCGGGCAAGTCCACCCTGGTCAAGATTCTGGCGGGGCTTTACAGCCTGGACGCCGGCGAATTTCTGGTTCAGGGGAAGCCGGTGACCTTTCGCACTGTGGCCGACAGCAAGGCTGCCGGCATCTCCGTTATCTATCAGGAGCCGACGCTCTTTCCCGATCTCACAGTCGCGGAAAACATCTTTATCGGGCGACAGCCCAAGCACGCACTCGGCCTGATCAACCGGTCGGCAATGCGCAAAGAGGCTCGTGCCCTGTTCGAGCAGCTCGGCGTGCGCATCGATCCGGACCGCATCGCCGAAGGACTCTCGATCGCGGACCAACAGATCATCGAGATCGCCAAAGCGATCTCCCTCGATGCGAACGTGCTAATCATGGACGAACCGACGGCGGCACTCTCCGGCCTCGAGGTGGAACGACTCTTTCAAGTCGCACGGGCCCTGCGCGCGAACGGCGCGGGCATTCTGTTCATCTCGCACCGGTTCGACGAGGTATTCGCGCTGTGCGACCGCATCACGGTCATGCGCGATGGCGAATACATCACGACCCACCAAACCAACGAGGTGACCTCGCCCCAGATCGTGCGTGAGATGGTCGGTCGGGACATTGGCGCCCTATTCCCCAAGGTGGTCGCCGAGGTCGGAGAGACCGTGCTGAAAGTGTCTGACCTTTCGCGCACCGGCGTCTTTGCTGATATCAGCTTCGAGGTCAAGGCCGGCGAGATCGTGGCACTGGCCGGCCTGGTGGGTGCTGGTCGCACGGAGGTGGCTCGCGCCATTTTCGGTATCGACCCCTACGATCACGGCTCAGTAGAACTGCACGGCGCTCGCGTCAAACCGAACAACCCGCAGGCGGCGATCGACGCTGGCATGGGTTTTGTTCCCGAGGACCGCCGGAAGCAGGGACTCGTCATGGACCTCTCGGTGGCACGCAACGCCGCTCTCACGCTGCGCAACCGCCTGTCGCGTTTCGGCCTCATCAACGCTGCAACCGAGCGCCGCGCGGCGGAGGATTGGACGACCCGCCTGCAGGTGAAGACGAGGTCCCAGGAGTACAAGGTCTCCACCCTTTCCGGCGGCAACCAGCAGAAGGTCGTGTTGGCCAAATGGCTGGCCACCGAGCCGACGTTCCTCATCGTCGACGAACCCACGCGTGGCATCGATGTCGGCACCAAGAGTGAAGTGCACCGTCTACTGTCAGATCTCGCCGGGCGAGGCATTGCCATCCTGATGATTTCCAGCGAACTGCCCGAAGTCCTGGGCATGGCCGACCGAGTACTGGTCATGCACGAGGGTCGTCTCACCGCCCAACTCGACCGAGCGGATGCGACAGCCGAGTCGATCATGCACGCGGCAACCGCAAAACTGGAGCGCTCACGATGACCATCGGCACCTCGCCACCCGACACGGCCGGCACCGCGATGCGGCGCACCTCGGGCGTACTGGCCTCCGTGCTGCGCCTCCGGGAGCTTCCGGTCACGCTGGCCCTCATCGCCCTGGTCGCCCTGACCTATCTGGCCAATCCGCTCTTCCTCGGCCAGCAGGGCATGAAAGACCTGCTTCTGAACGCGACGATCGTCATCATCCTCGCCGTCGGGCAGGCGATGGTCATCATCACCCGCAACGTCGACTTGTCGGTGGGATCGATCCTCGGCATCGTTGCCTTCAGCACCGGAACCCTGTTCGTGGCCGTTCCGGGTATTCCGATCGTGCTGATTTTTCTTTCGGGAATGGCGCTCGGTGCCCTGCTCGGCAGCGTCAACGGTTTTCTCGTCACCGTCGCCAAAGTTCCGTCGCTCGTCATCACCCTCGGTACCCTGTACATTTACCGCGGTCTCAACAATGCGTGGGCCGGTGGTACGCAATACTTCGCCGGAGACCGGCCCGACAGCTTCGGCGCCCTGTCCGTCGACACCATCGCCGGCTTTCCCCTGATCACCCTGATCGCAATCGTCGTCGTCATCATCATCGCAATTTTCATGGCGTCCACGCGACCCGGTCGTGATTTGTACGCCATCGGCTCCGACCCGGAAGCGGCCAAACTGTTCGGTATCCCGGTCACTCGCCGCGTGCTCCTCGCCTTTCTCAGCAACGGCGTGTTAGCCGGTCTCGCCGGCGTGCTCTACGCCAGCCGGTTCAACTCGGTTGGAGCGACGACCGGAACCGGCCTCGAATTCGACATCATCGCCGCTGCCGTCGTCGGCGGCGTTGCGATCTTCGGCGGCAGCGGCACCGTTGTCGGAGCTGCCATCGGCGCGCTGCTGCTGACCACCATCACAAGCGCCCTGACCGCCATACGTGTCGACAAATTCTGGCAGCAGGCCATTGTCGGCCTGCTCATCCTGGCCGCGATAGTCATTGATCGAATCGCGCGCATTCGAACAGCGAAGAAGCTCCGACACAGTGAGGCACGCGATGTCTAATCCGCCGACCGAACTGCTCCCGACCGAGACGAACAAATCCGGAACCCGCTCGGCCGGGGTACCGACCGCCCGCGGTCGCACCGGAATCGCCCGCATTCTGCTTGGCCGCGACACGGTCATGATCTACGCGCTCATCGTGTTCATCATCTACGCCGCGCTGTTCATTCCGCGGTTCTACAGTCCTGTCTCGACCGGCTTTCTACTCCTGGACGTAATTCCAGCCCTGCTGATCGCCCTACCGATGACGCTCATCATCATCACCGGCGAGATCGACCTTTCAGTGGCTAGCATCGCCGGTCTCACAAGCGCACTGATGGGGGTACTCTGGGCAGCTGGCCTCGATATCGGCCTTGTGCTCATCATCAGCCTGCTCGCCGGAGTGCTCGCCGGGGCTTTCAACGGTCTGCTCGTAGCGGTTCTCGGGCTGCCCTCCCTCGCTGTGACCATCGGCACCTTAGCGCTGTTTCGCGGCCTGGCGCTCGTCGTCATCGGCGACAACGCGGTGGCCAATTTTCCGCCGGCACTCACGAGCTTCTTCACCTCTAAATTGGGCGGCACCGGAATACCGACGGTCATGATCGGCGTGGTTCTGGTCGCGATCATCTTCGGCGTGGTGCTGCACCTCACTCCGTTTGGTCGTGGCCTGTTCGCCCTCGGGTATAGCAAGGAAGCGGCCATCTTCGTCGGCATCAAGGTGGTGCGAGCCAAATTCTGGCTCTATGTCGCGTCTGGCTCCGTCTCGGCCCTGGCCGGAATCTATTGGACCCTGCGCTATTCGAGCGCCCGCAGCGACAACGCCAGCGGCCTCGAACTCACGGTGATCGCTGCCGTGCTGCTCGGCGGAGTCTCCATCTTCGGCGGCAAGGGATCGATCCCCGGTGCCATCGCCGGAGTGCTGCTGATCGGAACGATCAACTTCACGTTACGGCTGGGCCGCACCTCCGACGTGGTGCTCATCATCGTTACCGGTACCCTGCTCATCGCCTCCGTGGTGGCCCCCAGCATTATCGACGGCATCACGAAATGGCTACATACCCGGCGACACCGCCGCACTCTTCCCCAGGCATCGGCCTCGGGAGCAACCCGCGCCACAGCATCCGGCGTTCAGGAAGGGAAATGACAATGCAGTTCATTCGCCACACCAAGACGAGGCGCACTCGCCGCTTCCTCACCCTCGCAGCAGTCGCCGCGTCCGTTGCCCTCGTCGCGAGCGGCTGCGCCGCAGGCAATGGTGCCGGAACCGGCACCGCCGCCGAGGGAGATCTCAGCATCACCTTCATTCCCAAGCAGCTCAACAACCCGTACACCGACGTCGTTCTCGGCGGCGGAAAGGACGGCGCGACCGCCGCCGGCTTCGCCGCGACCGAGGTCGTTGGCCCGCTCGAAGCGAGTGCGAGCAGCCAGGTGTCGTTCATCAATGCTGAAACCCAAGCCGGAACCAGCGTCATCGTGATCGCTGCCAACGACCCGGATGCCGTCGGTCCGGCCCTCGAGGAAGCCCGCGCCGCCGGCGCCAAGATCGTGGCGTTCGACTCGGACACCAATCCGGACTACCGTGATGTGTTCATCAGCCAAGTCGTCGCCAAGGACGTCGCACTGATTCAGATCGAGCTACTCGCCGAGCAGATCGGCGGATCGGGAGAAATCGCGATTCTCTCGGCCACGGCCAATGCGACCAACCAGAACGAGTGGATCAAGTTCATCGAGGAGGAGCTCGCTTCCAACCCGGAGTACGCGGAAATCTCCCTCGTTGCCAAGGTCTACGGTGATGACGACGACACCAAGTCGTTCCAGGAGGCTCAGGGTCTGCTGCAGGCCTACCCGAACCTCAAGGGCATCATCTCACCGACCACGGTCGGCATCGCGGCCACGGCACGCTATCTCTCCACCTCGAACTACAAGGGCACCGTCGCGCTGACCGGGCTCGGGCTACCCAATGAAATGCGCCCGTTCGTCAAGGACGGCACCGTCACCGCGTTCGCCCTCTGGGACCCGGCACAGCTCGGTTACGTCGCCGCGTTCGCCGGCAAGGCTCTCGCCGACGGAACCATCACCGGAGCCGAGGGCGACACCTTCGAAGCCGGCGACCTCGGTGAGCGTGAGGTGGGTGCCGACGGGATCGTCATCGTCGGCCCGCCGACCACGTTCAACGCCGACAACATTGATGACTACGACTTCTAAGTAGTCCTCGCAGGGAGCGGATGCTGTGGGACGGATGCTGCGGCATCCGTCCCACAGCCCTCGACCGCCCAACTTAACGAACTTCAGAGGCAGGAGTGATCCATGACGAACACGACGACGTCGAACGCCGCTACGGTGACCGGTGGGCGCGCTCTGCCGACCGGCCTGCTCGAGCCCAAAACACGTCGCAGCACCCGAATCGGCCTGCTCTCCGGCGGACTTGGCGCCTACTGGCCGCAATTTCCCGACCTTCTCCCCCTGCTACAGGACTCCGCGCGGTATGTCACCGATCGATTCAGAGCTCTTGACGCCGACGTGATCGATGCCGGATTCATCTCCGACGCCCAAGATGCCCAGATGGCTGCCGAGAAGTTGCGGGTTGCGGACTGCGACCTCATCGTGGTCTTTCTAGCCACCTACCTCACCTCGTCGATGGTGCTGCCGATTGCTCAGAAGTCGCACACCCCGGTGCTGGTCATCGATCTGCAACCGACCGAAGCGATGGACCATACCACCTTCAATACCGGCCAGTGGCTCGCCTACTGCGGCCAATGCCCTGTTCCCGAGGTCGCCAACGTATTTCGGCGGGCCGGGATTCCGTTTCGGTCGGTCTCGGGATACCTGCGGCAGGAGCGCGCCTGGGACCGCATTATTCAATGGGTGCACGCGGCCGGTGTCCGAGCGACGCTGCGCACTGCCCGTCACGGTCTCATGGGCCACGTCTACCCCGGCATGCTCGATGTCTCGACCGATCTCACCAGCGTATCGACCACGTTCGGCTCCCACGTCGAGGTGCTCGAGTTCGACGATCTGCGTGTGCGGGTCGACGAGGTGACGGATGCCGCGGTGCGGGAACGCATGCACCTCGCGTCGCAACTGTTTCAGGTCGACGATTCGGTCCGACAGGAGGACTTCGCCTGGGGCGCAAAAGTCTCGGTCGGGCTGGACAGGTTAGTGGCAGACTTCGACCTCGACTCCGTCGCCTACTACCATCGCGGCCTAGCCGGCGAACAGCACGAACGGCTCGGCGCCGGCATGATTCTCGGATCGTCGCTGCTCACCGCCCGCGGAATTCCGATGGCGGGTGAATACGAGCTGCGCACCTCGATCGCGATGCTGGCCAGCCAGGCCATCGGAGCCGGCGGGTCATTCACCGAAATTCAAGCGCTAAATTTTTTCGACAATGTCGTGGAGATGGGGCACGACGGGCCCGCCCACCTCGCCGTGAGCGCACGGGAGCCCCTACTGCGCGGGCTCGGCGTCTACCACGGTAAGCGCGGCTGGGGCGTGTCGGTTGAATTCGACGTGCAGCCCGGACCGGTAACGACCTTCGGTGTCGGACAAGACCCCGATGGGCGCTACGTCTTCGTGACCTCAGAGGGCACGGTCATACCCGGTCCGCTGCTCACGATCGGCAACACCACCTCCCGCGTCGACTTCGGCGGCGATCCGGGTCGCTGGGTTGACGAGTGGAGTCAAAGCGGCATCGGCCACCACTGGGCACTTAGCCTCGGCCACCGCGCCGCCGACATCAAGGCTGCCGCGAGCCTGCTGGGAATCGAGCACCGCCATGTCGCGCTCGTCTAGCGTCTGAACCGCGCGCCGGAAGCGGGCTCCGCTCGATCCGGTCTTGCCATCCGGCATCCTACGCTCCATAATTGAAACGATTCATTTACTCCTGGAGGAGTCACCGATGACGAACACCGCCGCACGCCGCGTGTGCTTTGCGCTACAGGTCAAGCCGGAACGCATCGACGAGTATCGCGAGCGCCATGCGGCAGTCTGGCCTGAAATGCTTCGGGCGCTCAAAGCCACCGGCTGGAACAACTACTCGCTGTTTCTTCGGCAGGACGGACTGCTGATCGGCTATTTCGAAACAGCGGATCTGGCATCCGCTCAGGCTGGCATGGCGGCAACCGCCGTCAACGCGCGCTGGCAGGCCGAGATGAGTGAATTTTTCGTCGCACTCAACGGCTCCTCCGACATCGGGTTTCTGCAACTGACCGAAGTCTTTCACCTCGAAGACCAGCTCGCCGCTCTCACCACAACCGCTACAGAAAGAAGTACCTCGTGACCATCAGCGCTGCCGTACTCACCCAACTCGAGGCGCAGGCCATCGAGCTGCCCTCCTGGGCGTTCGGTAATTCCGGAACACGCTTCAAAGTGTTTGGCACCCCGGGTACCCCCCGCACCATCGAAGAAAAGATCTGCGATGCGGCCCAGGTCAACCATTACACCGGCCTCGCGCCAAAGGTGGCGCTCCACATTCCGTGGGACAAGGTCGACGACTACGCGGCGCTCCGCACCTTCACGGCCGATCAGGGCCTCGTGCTCGGCACCGTCAACTCGAATACCTTTCAGGACGACGCCTACAAGTTCGGCAGCCTGACTCACACCGACGCGGCGACGAGGCAGAAAGCCATCGACCATCACTTTGAGTGCATCGAGATCATGCACCAAACGGGCTCGAACGACCTCAAGATTTGGCTCGCCGACGGCACCAACTACCCTGGCCAGGGCGATATTCGCGGCCGTCAGGACCGCCTGGCCGAGTCGCTTGCCGCCATCTACGCCCGCCTCGGCGACGAGCACCGCCTCGTGCTCGAGTACAAGTTCTTCGAGCCGGCTTTCTACCACACCGATGTTCCCGACTGGGGAACCAGCTACGCGCAGGTCGCCGCGCTCGGCGACAAGGCCAGCGTCTGCCTCGACACCGGTCACCACGCTCCCGGCACCAACATTGAATTCATCGTCGCCCAGCTGCTGCGCCTGGGCAAGCTCGGCTCCTTCGACTTCAACTCCCGGTTCTACGCCGACGACGACCTCATCGTCGGCGCGGCCGACCCGTTCCAGCTGTTCCGCATTCTGTACGAGGTCGTTCGGGGCGGCGGCTACGGCCCCGATTCGACGGTGGCGTTCATGCTCGACCAGTGCCACAACGTTGAAGACAAGATTCCCGGACAGATTCGCTCGGTACTCAACGTGCAGGAGATGACCGCCCGCGCACTGCTCGTCGACCGGGATGCGCTCACCTTGGCTCAGGACGCCGGTGATGTGCTTGGCGCCAACGGCATTCTGATGGACGCCTTTTACACCGACGTACGCCCCGGCCTCGCTGCCTGGCGGGAGGACCGCGGCCTCGCCGGTGACCCGATGTCCGCCTATACCGCCTCTGGCTATCAGGCGAGAATCGCCGCCGAGCGCGTGGGCGGAAGCCAGGCCGGCTGGGGAGCGTAAGCAACCCTTCAGCGTCACTCCCGACATCCGCTCTCACCCTGCAAGGAAACCTCATGACTTTGAATCCCGCAGCCGCCGCGCTGATTGCCCGGTCGAACCGCCTCGGCGCCGACCCGAAGAACACGAACTATGCCGGTGGAAACACCTCCGCGAAGGGCACGGAAACCGACCCGGTCACCGGTGAGGCGGTGGAGCTGCTGTGGGTGAAGGGCTCTGGCGGAGACCTCGGTACGCTCACTGAGAAGGGGCTCGCGGTGCTGCGGTTGGACCGGCTGCTGGCGCTGAAGAACGTCTACCCCGGCCTCGACCGTGAAGACGAGATGGTCGCCGCGTTCGACTACACCCTGCACGGCAAGGGCGGCGCTGCGCCGTCGATCGACACCGCCATGCACGCCCTCGTCGACGCGGCGCACGTCGACCACCTGCATCCCGACAGCGGCATCGCCATTGCGACCGCGGCCGACGGCGAAGCGCTCACGCAGACGATCTTCGGCGACAGAGTGGCCTGGGTCGACTGGCGTCGCCCCGGCTTTCAGCTCGGACTCGACATTTCCGCGATCAAGGAGGCCAATCCGCAGGCCGTCGGCTGCATTCTCGGCGGTCACGGCATCACGGCCTGGGGGGACACGAGCGAGGCCACCGAGGCGAACTCGCTCTGGATCATCGACACCGCCGCCGCCTATCTAGAGGAGCACTCGCGGCCAGAGCCGTTCGGGCCGCTACTCGACGGATTTTCCACGTTGGAGCCGGCCGAGCGTCGCTCGCGCGCTGCCGCTCTCGCGCCGACGATTCGCGGGCTGGTCTCCACCGACGCCCCCAAGGTCGGGCACTTCACCGATGCCCCCGAGGTGCTCGACTTTCTCGCCCGCGCCGAGCACCCGCGGCTGGCCACCCTCGGCACCAGCTGCCCGGACCATTTCCTCCGCACCAAAGTCAAGCCGATGCTGCTGGACCTGCCGAGCGGGGCATCCGTTGAAGAATCGCTCGCTCGCCTACTGACCCTGCACGAGGAATATCGCGCAGATTATCAGGCCTACTACGACCGCAACAAGACGGCCGAGTCACCCGCGATTCGCGGCGCCGACCCGCTCGTCGTGCTTATTCCCGGCGTCGGCATGTTCAGCTATGGCGCGAACAAGCAAACCGCCCGCGTCGCGAGCGAGTTCTACATCAACGCCATCAATGTGATGCGGGGCGCAGAGGGACTCTCCAGCTACGCCCCGATCAATGAGGCCGAGAAGTTCCGCATCGAGTACTGGGCGCTCGAAGAAGCCAAATTGCAGCGGATGCCCGCCGCCAAGCCGCTCGCCACCCGCGTCGCGCTCGTCACCGGCGCTTCCTCCGGCATCGGCAAGGCTATCGCCGTCCGCCTGGCCGCCGAGGGCGCCTGTGTCGTCATCGCCGACCTCGACCTGGCCAAGGCGCGGGCCGTGGCCGCCGAGATCGGCAGCACGGACGTCGCCATCGGCGTGCAGGCCAACGTCACCGACGAAGAGCAGGTGCAGGCCGGCGTCGACGCCTCCCTACTCGCCTTCGGCGGGCTCGACCTGGTTGTGAACAATGCCGGGCTGTCGCTGTCGAAGTCGCTGCTCGAGACCACCGTCGCCGACTGGGACCTGCAGCACAATGTGATGGCCAAGGGCTCCTTTCTGGTGTCGCGCGCGGCGGCCCGGGTGCTGATCGACCAGAAGCTCGGCGGTGACATCATCTACATCTCCTCGAAGAACTCGGTCTTCGCCGGCCCGAACAACATCGCCTACTCCGCGACGAAGGCCGACCAGGCGCACCAGGTGCGGCTGCTCGCAGCCGAGCTCGGTGAATACGGCGTGAAGGTCAACGGCATCAACCCCGACGGCGTCGTGCGCGGCTCGGGCATCTTCGCCGGCGGCTGGGGCGCCAAGCGCGCCGCGGTATACGGTGTCGACGAGCAGGACCTCGGCAAGTACTACGCGCAGCGCACGCTGCTCAAGCGTGAGGTGCTGCCGGAGAACGTCGCCAACGCCGTGTTCGTGCTTTGCACGAGCGACCTGAGCCACACAACCGGGCTGCATATTCCCGTCGACGCCGGTGTGGCCGCCGCGTTCTTGCGCTGATGGAAATGGCCATGTTCGCCGGGAACTGCGCCCGATATAAACAAGAGCGGTCATTCTGCAAGGCAATCGTGTTCCTTGCGACCGCTCTCGGTAAGGAACGTGGCGCATGAACGCCGGCACGGTTGCGGCGATTGACCTCGGCGCGTCAAGCGGGCGGGTCATTCTCGGTCATGTCGGACACAACGAACTGAACATCCGCTCGGTGGCGAGGTTCGTGAACACCCCTGTGCGCACGATCGATGGGCTGCACTGGAGCATTCTCGACCTTTATCGCGGTGCCATCAGCGGCCTGCGTTCGGCCGTACGCGAGGAACCGGAGTTGCTCGGTGTAGCCGTGGATTCATGGGCGGTCGACTACGCGCTGCTGCGCGGGCAGCGGATGCTCGGCAACCCATTTCACTACCGCGACACCCGCACCGCGGCAGGGGTGACCACCGTGCATGCGATCGCCCCACCGACTGAGCTCTACGGACGCAACGGCTTGCAATTCCTCCCCTTTAATACGCTGTACCAGCTGGCCGCCGACCAACTCGACGGCGCGCTCGACGACGCCGATTCGATGCTGCTTATTCCAGATTTGATCACGTATTGGCTGAGCGGTGAGAAGATCGCGGAGCGCACGAACGCCTCGACGACGGGGCTGGTCGATGTTGCGGGCGGAGAATGGGACGACGAGCTGATCGACCGGCTCGGGCTGCCGCGCGGGCTGTTTCCGCGGTTGGTCGATGCGGGAAACCGGGTGGGTTCGGTGCTTCCCGAGGTACTGGCCGAGATCGGAACCGGCCACAGCATCGACGTGATGACCGTCGGGTCGCACGATACGGCATCCGCTGTGGTGGCCGTGCCGATGATCTCGGGTAATGCCGCCTATATTTCGTCGGGGACCTGGTCACTCGTCGGTGTTGAACTAGCCGGACCGGTGCTCACCGAGGCGAGCCGGGCGGCGAATTTCACCAACGAGGGCGGTGTCGACGGACGGGTGCGCTACCTGCGCAACGTCATGGGTTTGTGGTTGCTGAGCGAATCGCTGCGCACCTGGGAACTGGCCGGGCAGACCTTCGATCTGCCCGGCCTGCTGGCCCAGGCCGGCGCGTGGAGGGGGCCGGTCATCGTGTTCGATGTGGATGATCCGCGCTTTCTCCCGCCGGGCGACATACCGAGCCGCATTCGCGACTATTGCCGGGAGCACGATCTGCGCGAGCCGGCGACGCCCGTCGAGCTCGTACGCAGCATCGTCGAAAGCCTCGCGGATGCCTACGCGCACACGCTGCGGGTCGCCGCCGAACTCTCGGGAACCAGCATCGACACCGTGCACGTCGTCGGCGGCGGCTCTCAAAACGAACTGCTTTGCCAGCTCACCGCCGATCGCACGGGGCTGCCCGTGCTGGCCGGTCCGGTTGAGGCGACGGCGATTGGCAACGTGTTGGTGCAGGCGCGCGCGCAGGGCCTGGTCACCGGAAGCCTCGAAAGCCTGCGCGCCCTGGTCGCCCGGGCGTTCGCGCCGAGGCGCTACGTCCCGCGCGCCTGAAAAGCACGCGCTAAGGACACGAGTTGGTACACGACCTGAGCGCCTTGGCAGTCCGCTTCCACAGCCGCTGCTGGGAGCCAGCCGCCAGACTCGGTTCTCACCCGCCGCGAGGCCCGCGCGGCCCAGTTCGTCGGAGATGAACCGGTAACCGAACGCGGGGTCGTTCTGGTGGGCGTCCAAGGCGGCGTTGGTGAGGTGGGCGTCGTCCCAGTCGCGCTGGGAGACGGGGTTGCGCTTCCATTGGTAAAACGTTTGCTTGGAGAAACGCAACACCCGGCAGGTCACCGTGACGGGAACACCGTCGACGGCCAATTCACGGACCAGCGGGTACATCATTTTTGGGTTGACGTCCCGGGAAAGATAGGCGACGGCACGGCGCATGACCTCGGCTTCTTGCTCAAGCAGCCGGATACGTTTCTTCGCATCCCGCAGTTCTGCGGACTCCTTATCGGTCACACCCGGCTTAACGCCCTCCTCGACGTCGGCTTTCTTCAGCCAGTTCATCAGGCAAGACTCCGAAATTCCGAAGTCTTTAGCGATCTGGTTCAGCGGGGCTTCGTGCTTCCGGGCGACCGCGACAACATCACGGCGAAACTCGGGTGGGTAGGGCTTGGGCATGATGACATCTTTCCAGTGAAGACGAATCTCCACAGGTCAAGAGTCAACCAAACCGGGGGCAGTCCCTTCGATCTCTCGCTCTCTACCCCTGAGGGTAACCAGTACAACGAGGATTCCAGTCTCGTACTTGGCGACGGTATGTCCAAGATGTACGAGGGCCCGACCCTGTACCCGGGCAGTGCTGTCACCGGCCACATGACCTTCCTCGTACCCGAGGCGTCGGCCGGCTCTATGCTTTACGACGATGGCAATTACATCGCCCTATAGAACGTACAAAAAAACGAATAGGCGGATTTTGGAAAGGGTCGCACCGACCGTGAAGCGGCGGGTATTCGCGCTAATCGACCGGCCTCTTCTGGTTGATCGGATTCTGGACCGAACTGGCCTAGTGCCCGTGCCTGTCCCTCACAACCCAAGGTCCCGGTAACTCAAGAATTTTCGGGACTTCTTTGGTCGTGGATCGTGAACCTTGTTGCGTCGTCCGGCACCGTGACAGCATGGGATCGCCATTTATGCGTTGTGGTATCGAGTGATTCGGCCTGAGGATCATCGCACGCGAGCTCAAGCGTTTCTTAGGAAGCACCAGAGTGATTTGGACACACCGACGGCAGACGCCAGGCGTCAAAAAGTTTGCCGTCGTGGATCGCTGCCAGCGATTCGCGCCGCGTGAGGAAAGTGGAGGAAAATCGTGCCAGATGTAGAGGAAATGGTTTCCGCGAGGAGTTCGGGATCCGCGCCCTGATGGGTTTCGTGAACAGCCGACCAAAAGCCCCGGAAACTCAAGGGTTTCCGAGACTTTTTAGGTTGAACGATTGATCACCCCATCTAAAACCCGTCTAAAACCCCTCCGAGAACGCCTCTTGGCGACTCGGCCGTGCGAGGCGACCACGTTACATTCGGTCCCCTTCGATTGCGTTGGTACGCCGGTCGCACCTACGGAATATGACCACGAACGAATCAACTTCAGTCGCTATCTCCCCCGAGGCGTTGGAACCCCTGATGGATGTCGCGAGCTGGCGAACTCCCTGGGCATACCGATCTCGACCGTCTACGACTGGCGCGTGCACGGCAAAGCCCCGTTGCGTACCGGTTCGGCAAGCATCTGAAATTCGCGATCTCCGGCGTGCGCTCCTGGATGGCCCAGCAACGCGAACCGTCGCATCGTCCATCACGCCGACGTACTCACCCTCAAAGGCGCCAGCTACCGGCTGTACAACACCGGGATCGAATCTCTACCTTCAGTCCGCGCCGAAAACGCGGCGCTATAAAACACACAACAAGTGGACCAGTGTCACCGTCGATAGTGGCTCAATTTTCAACCGTCGTCGACACCTACCCGAGGGTGCGGCTTTCGACGAGTTCAATATCTACTCGGCGCCCACGCTTGGGGAAGAACGTAATACCACCACCGAGCAGCACCGGGTAGAACGTGACGGACGGCGTTGCCCCGTGCCCTGTAGCGCAGCGCCGCCACTTCGATATCGCGCGTACGTTCTCGACAAGCTCAGCGACCTCGATAACGACAGCGAGTCCCCCACGAGCTCGCGACCTTCGACATGACGGTGCGGATGACGTCCCCAGCTCGCGATTCTGAGCTGAGACGACAACTCACGGCTCGCGTATTTGGGCTCGTGAGTGGAGCGGCATTTTCGTGGCGGCGTGGTTTCTCGCTGGTGTGGGGAGGAGTCGTGGGATGAGTCGGACGAAGACGACCATGATCATCAGCTCAACGAGGGTCTGGGTGACGACAACGAGTGGGGCAAGGTCGAACGCTGTGGGCAGGGCCAGGACGAGGGGCAGGACGACGAGGGAGTTTCGGGTGACGCCGCTGAACACGATCGCCCGTCGTCCCGGCACGTCGAGTCGCGCGATCCGTCCCGCCACGGCCCCGATCGGCACCATGACGGCAGCGAACAGCACGTAGACGGGGATGGCGAGTAGCAGCGCGGCCAGCTTTTGTCCGACGCCGGTGATCTGCGACGCCACCACGACGGCGAGGGTGAGCATCATCAGTGGCACCATTGCCCCCAGCACGACGTCCTGCACGATCCGCCCGGCATGGGTGTGGGCGGCGGCGAACTGCGTGAGCGCTGCTGCTGCGAGGGGCAGGGCGATCAGGAGCAGGAACGCGTCGACGAACGGTGCAAGGTCGACGGCCTGGACGAATTCGGAACCGACGAACAGCCACAGATACAGCGGGAGCAGCAGCATCTGGGCGAGCATGAGTAGCGGGGCGGCAGCAAGAAGACGGTCCTTGGCGCCGCCGGCGATGCCGGTGAACACGATGACGTAGTCGACGCACGGCGTCAGCAGCACGAACAGCACTCCGATGAGCAAGACCTGGTCGTGGGCGACGATCCGAGACAGTAGGAACACGACGACCGGGACGGCCACAAAGTTGATCACGAGGATCGTGGTCAGAAACCGCCAGTCGCGAAATGCCAACCCCATCTTCGCGAACGGCACCCCGAGGAACGTCGCATAGAGCAGCATCCCGAGGACGGGGTTGATCGCGAGCTCTGCCGGGCCGGCGACCCCAGAGATCAGAAGGCCGATCCCGGCGCCGGCCACGAGCGCGGCCAGGTACAGCGGCACTTGCTGCCGCTCCATCCACTCCACGCCCGCTCGCACGCTCCCCATCCTCGCAGTCTTGGTCGGAATCGCAGGCGCATTTTGTATTCAGATCGAAGAAGCCCGGCCATGGATAAGAACGAGAAGCGAGAATGACACTCGCAGCGCTTTCCGAGCTCGGCGACACAATCACGGAACCTGGTCGCCCGGCTCGATGCAACGGAGACCGTTCAGTTCATCACCTCCGACGTTCGCCTGCCCAACGGCATCGACCCACCCACGGGCGAACTTTGACGGCGGCGACTCGACCCGCGCAGCAACCCTGGTCAGATCCACCGCATCCTGGCCGACATGGAACGTGACGACCTGCGCCTGCTGACCCCGGATGACGTCGACTGGCCGAGCGAATAGCAGCAGCTCGGAACGAGCGCGCCGATCGCGCTCCGGCGCAAGGGCGACCCGGGCCACCTTTCCCTAGCACTTCCCGGCCACCCATTCTCGCCGGTGCCAGAGCCCGCTTGGCCCGGGGAATCACCCGCCGATGCCGTGGCGAACATCGTCAGCGGTGTTCGCGACGAGGACTTGGTGGCTTCTAGGATGGGGCTATGAAAACGGTTGCGGTGTACAGCACCAAAGGTGGGGTCGGCAAGACAACTGCGGCGGTCAATCTTGCTTGGGAGGCGTCCCGAGAGTGCCGGGTGCTGCTGTGGGATCTAGACCCGCAGGGCGCCTCGACGTATGTCCTCAATGTGAAGGCCCGGGTGAAGGGGGGCGTGGATTCTCTCATTCGCGGGAAGACGGAGATGGATGCTGCCATCCGGTCGACCGCGTACCCGAATCTCGACGTGCTCCCGGCTGACGAGACTTATCGGCGTCTCGAACTTGCCCTGGACGCGGCGAAGAAGTCGACTCAGCGTTTCGCCAAGATGCTCGAATCGGTGTCAGATCACTACGATGTCGTGATCCTCGATTGCCCGCCCGGGGCTTCTCTCGTCGCCACGAACGCGCTCCACGCCGCCGACCTCGCCGTGGTCCCGCTCGTTCCGTCGCCGCTGTCGCTCCGGTCGCTGGTGCAGGTCAACGAGATCATCGAAGTATCGGACCGGCCGCCCAAGGTTTTCGCCTTCCTGTCAATGGTGGATCGCCGCAAACTTGTGCACCGTTCTGCTGCCGAGCTTCTGCCGCGGGAACACCCACAGGTGATCGACATCGTCGTTCCCGCAACTGTCGTGATCGAACGGATGGGTGCCGAGCGTGCCCCGATCGGAGCATACGCACCGGGATCCGAAGCCGCTCGAGTCTTTGCCCAACTGTGGGACTACGTTCGGTCATCGTCGAAGGTCAAGCGGGGCTCTCTGTAGTACGAACACTGGCGTCTTGGCCAGCAGCGTCACCGAAGTCGTCGTGATGCAGCGGCATATGCACCGGTCACTGGTATCGCTACTGTGTAGACAACGGCCAAGTTCCGACGACTCAGGGAGGTGCGCAGAATGGCGCAGACACAGAATGGTAAGACCACGTCCGTTTCGGCCAGCCGCGATAAGAAGAAAGTGAAAAAGGCTTTAGCACGCGCTGAAAAATCTGTGCAAGCCGCCCGTAAAGCCGTCGCCCATTCCAGCGCAAAGTTGCGCAAAGAAGCGAAGGCTTTATCAAAGCAGACGCAGAAGTTGGCGGCCAAACACGAGAAAGCGGCCGGCAAGCTTGCTGCCGCGACCGAGAATGCTCGCTTCCAGGCGACGCCCGCAAAGAAGTCCAGCCCGGGAGCCCCGTTGGTTGCGGCCCTCCCCCGGCCCTCCGCGCCGACCCTGGCCGAGCTCCGGCAAGAGGCAAAGAAGCACAAGATCGTTGGCTACACCCGCCTGAACAAGGCCGACTTGATGGCGAAACTGGAGTCCGCGCGACCCTAAGCACAATCGAGTGCGTTGCTGCGGGCATTTCGGACAGCGGGATTAATGGATTCTTCTACGCTGCCAATGCTGGCAGTCGATAGCCATAGTGCACCTCATTGGGCCGGCGATAACCCAGCGCAGAAGGCCGGCGTCGGCTGTTGCAGAACCCTTCGATATACCGGATGAAGTCTCGCCTGCTTGTGCCTTTCTCGGTGCGGTTCTGCAGGTAATTCTGGGTGGTTTCCGTGAAACCACGGTGCGGTACGTCGAAGTCACGGTGCGGTACGTCGACGTCACGGTGTGCGGCGGGGAAGGAGGGTGTTCCTCACCGAAGCGAAGCACGTCGTCCTATAAATGACCCCACGTGAGGGACTCCCCCTCAAGGCCACGCTGTTGCGGAACATCCCAGGGGTTTTCGTCACGAAGTGGTTCGGGGAGCAGTACCTGTGGCATGTCCTGGTAGGCGACCGGGCGCAGGAACCGGTCGATCGCTGCACTGCCAACAGAGGTACTGGTGTCGTTGGTGGTCGCCGGCCACGGCCCCCCGTGCTGCATTGCCGGGGTGACTGCCACCCCGGTCGGCCAGCCGCCGAAGAGCACCCGTCCGGCGTGCTCGGCGATCCACCTGATCAGCGCGCGAAGGGACGGCGAGGCCTCCCCAACACCCGCGTGCACAGTTCCGGTGAGGTTACCCTCAAACAGATCTTCGGCATGAGCGGCCAGCTCGTCTTCACTTTCATACTCGACCACGATAGACAGCGGTCCGAAGGCCTCGTCAAGCAGGGCGTCACGCTGGGCGATCAAATCGTCCACGCGAACGCTGACGATTGTCGGTGTGGCCCAACCTTGCCCCTCGTTATCGAAGCGCAATGAGCCCTCCGCGATCGGAGTGACACCGGGCGCGGCAAGGATACTGGCTCGCCGAGCGCGGTACCCCGCGGCGATTCCAGGATTCAGCAGGCGATGCTCAGCAACGGTATCCGCGCGGCCAGCGAGTGCGTCGGCGAGCCCGTGCCCAACGGGCAGGAAAAGAAAACCGGGTTTTGTACAAAGCTGGCCAGCCGAACCGGAGACACTGGCGACGTATCCGTCAGCGATCGTGTCCGCCCTCTCGGAAAGTGCCGCCCGCGTTACGAAAGCCGGGTTGACGCTGCCCAGCTCACCGTAAAATGGGATCGGTGCAGTCCTGGCTGCCGCGATGTCCGCAAGGATGCGCCCGGCGCGGATTGATCCCGTAAAGCTGGCAGCTGCGATGCGGGGGTCCTTCAACAGGTCGACGCCGGCCGCCTGTCCATAGATGAGTTGCAGGGTTCCGACCGGGGCTCCCGCAACTTCCAGAGCTGCGGCCACGATCGCGCCCGTGCGCTCGGACAGCATGGGGTGCCCGGAATGGGCCTTCACGATCACCGGGTTACCGGCCGCCAAGGCAGCCGCGGTGTCGCCGCCGGCCACGGAGAACGCGAACGGGAAGTTGCTCGCCGCGAAGTTCAGGACGGGACCAACGGGCATGCGATAGCGGCGGAGGTCGGGCCGCACGCCGAGCGCGAAGTGGGGGTCTGCGTCGTCGATGCGCACGTCAAGGTATGTCCCATCGACGATGGTGTCCGCGAACAGTCGAAGCTGGACGGCCGTTCGGGTCAGTTCGCCGGTGAGGCGAGCCTCGCTGAGGCCGGTCTCGCTCATCGCGACGGTAACCAGCTCCGCCCGATTGGCCTCCAGCGCGTCCGCTGCGGCAACGAGGGCGCGCGCGCGATCACGCGGCGGCAATGCCGCCCAGACGGGTGAGGCATCCGTCGCCCGCTGCGCGACCTGTCCGGATTCGGCGGGCGAAGTCGGCGCCGGGGCCGGCGTGGAGGGAGAGTTAACAAAAGACGTCATAGTGCTCCTAGAACTGGAATCCGGTTGGAAAGGGGTCGGACGGATCGAGCAGGTACTGGCCGATCCCCGTTACCCACGCGCGGCCGGTGATGGTGGGAACGACCGCGGGGATGCCGGCTACGGTGGTCTCCCTGACCAGGCGGCCCGTGAACTTCGACCCGATGAAGGATTCATTGACAAAGTCTTGGTCGAGGGCAAGTTCGCCGCGTGCCCAGAGTTCGGCCATCCGCGCCGACGTGCCGGTGCCGCAGGGCGAGCGGTCGAACCATCCGGGGTAGATCGCCATCGCGTGCCGTGAATATTGCGCGGTCGATCCAGGGGCAATGAATTCGACGTGATGGCAGTGGTCGAGACCGTCAATTTCCGGATGCCGTGGCGGGTTGGTGGCGTTGATCGCGCTCATGATGGCCAGACCCGCCCGCAAAATCTCCTCCTGGCTGGCACGGTCGAACGACAGGTTCACCGCGTCGAGGTTGACCATCGCATAAAAGTTGCCGCCGAAGGCCAGGCTGTATGGCAGGGTGCCATAGCCGGGAACGTCCACCGTGTCATCGAGTCGTACGCTGTACGACGGGACGTTCTCGATGGTCACCGAGTCGGCGTGCCCGTCACTGACGGCGACACGGGCGATCACCAGCCCGGCCGGAGTGTCCAGCCGGATCGTGGTGACCGGTTCCTGCACGTCGACCATGCCGGTTTCGACTAGGACCGTGGCGACGCCGATGGTTCCGTGGCCGCACATAGGCAGGCATCCGGAGACCTCGATGTACACGACGCCCCAGTCGGCGTCGGGTCGGGTCGAGGGCTGAAGAATCGCGCCGCTCATCGCCTTGTGGCCACGGGGCTCATTCATCAGGAACAGACGAATGTCGTCCAGATACTCCATGAAATAGAGTCGTTTGTCGTTCATGGTCGCGCCGGGGATCACGCCCACACCACCGGTGATCACCCGGGTGGGCATCCCTTCGGTGTGGGAATCGACGGCTGTGAACATCTGTTTCGAACGCATGGTGCAGTCCCCTCAAAAGTGATGGCTGAGCTATGCGGCTACGATGACGCGGCGGGTCGTTAAATAGTCGAGCGCCTTCTTGGTGTCCGCCCGCACCTGAGCTTCCTGCGCCGCGTTGAGCGGTCCGCGCGGCGGGCGAGTCGGCCCGCCGTAGCTGCCGCCAGCGAGATCGACCGACAGCTTAATAGCCTGCACGAACTCGGTCTTCGAGTCCCAACGGAACACGGCGACAAGGTTGGTGTACAGCTCCAGCGCCTCCGGAATTTTTCCGGCCTTGACCAGGTCATAAATCTCGACAGCCTCACGTGGAAATGCGTTGGGATAGCCAGCGAACCAGCCGGTCGCGCCGACGACGAGCGACTCGAAGAGCAGGTCGTCCGCACCTGAGATGACGTCTATGTCGCAGAGTTCCTTGATTTCCAGCACCCGACGAATGTCGCCGGAGAACTCCTTGATCGCGACCACCTCCGGAATCTCGGCGAGCTTCGCGACGAGGCTGGGAACGAGGTCGACCTTGGTGTCGAACGGGTTGTTATAAGCCATGATCGGCAGACCGACCTCAGCGACGCGCTTATAGTGCTCAACGACCTCCGACTCGTTCGCACGGTAGATCGTCGGCGGAAGCAGCAGCACCCCATCGGCGCCGTCATCCTTGGCGTACTGGGCCCATTGCTTCGCTTGGTGCCAGCCGACACCGTGCACGCCAGCGATAACGAGGCCGCGACCGTCGACCGCCTCCACGGCGACCTGGACCACCTTGCGGCGCTCGTCGTCGGTCAGGGAAGAGTACTCACCGAGCGAACCGTTCGGACCGACTCCGCGGCAGCCGTTGCTAATCAACCAGTCGCAGTGCGCGGCGAACTTGTCGTAGTCGACGGCGAGGCCGGCAGGCGCGGAGGTGTCTTTCTTGAAGGCGAGGGTGGTGGCGACGATGACGCCGCCGAGGTCGAAGGCCTGCTTGGTCATAACGTTCCTTTCGAGGATTCAGACGTGCTAGTGAGACGGTAGGAATCTGCGGGGGTCACCGCGGCGGCAAGTTCGCCGAGCCTGATCGTGCCGCTGATGGGTCGACGATCTGTGCTCACGCCATCGACCAACCCGCCCCCGGCGCGGCAGGCGAGGAGCTCTTCGACGCTGCGCCCGCAGATGCGGCCCTGGCAGATACCGAGGCCCGCGCGCGTGCTGAGCTTCATAGCGCGCAGCGATCGCGAGCCGGTGCTCTCCGCCGTTTCGCACAGGTGCCCATAGGTCACTTCTTCGCAGCGGCAGACGATCGTGTCGGACGTCAGCATCTCCGGCCAGCCGGCGCGGATGCCATGGGCCGCCTCGATGCGCGCGGCAAACCCTTGGAAGGTGCGGCGACCGCGCACTGTGGTGCGCAGTGCGCGGTCGCCGATAGTTCCGCCGGCAGCGGCGTGGCCGGCGATGGTGCCTTCGGCCAAGGCCAGATCGACACCGCCTATTCCAGTGATTTCACCGGCCGCGTAAACACCGGGGGCGCTGCTGTGTTGTCGGTCGTCGACCCGGACGAACCGTTCAAAGGTGAGTGCGCAGCCCGCAGCGACGGCTAGTTCAAGCCTGGGAGTAAAGCCATGACTTACGCACACGGCGTCGACCGCGATGCGGCGCTCCGTGCCGGGGATCGGCGTCCAGTCGGCCGTGATCTCCGCCACGGTCACCGACTCGACCCGGTCGGTTCCGTGCGCGGCGACGACGGCTCGGCCGAGCTTGTATGGGATGCGATGGGCCAGGTGGCCGCGAGCGTACCCGCCGAGTTCTGCGCCCTTTTTCCACGCGCCGAGCAGCTGCCAGGGCCGCGGCAGCCAGCCACGTACCAGCGCTGGGAGTCGATTCGCTTCGTACACACCGAGCACGCGGGACCCAACCGCGACCAACGATGCGGCAACGGGAAGCAGGAACGGGCCAGCGCCCGAGACGACGACACGGCGGCCGACGGCGAGTCGTTCACCCTTGGCGAGGGCCTGCGCCGCGCCGCCGGTGAATACACCGGGTAGGTCCCAACCGGGGAATGGCAGGGTGCGGTCGTGCGCGCCGGTGGCGAGCACGATGGCATCGGGTGAGAAGCTCAGGCGTTTGCGGCCGACACCGTCGGGGGCGCCGACGATGACGTGCACCGTGCCGGGTCCGGCCGCCGCCGTTTCCAGGGCGAACACGTTCGCGGAACGGATGATGCGGCATCCGCCGTCGGATTCAAGCGTCGCGCTGAGTGACTGGAACGTGTCCCAGCCGTGGTGCAGGATGCGTTCTCGCGCGGCGGGCCGGGCGGCGGGGAGATGGCGCCAGAACTGTCCGCCGAGCTGGTCGGACGAGTCAAGCAGCGTAACGGAGGCGCCCAGCCTGCGTGCCGCGCGGGCGGCGGCGAGCCCGGCCGGCCCTGCGCCGATGACGAGGACCTGGATCATGAGGCTGTTACTCCCGGCCTTGGGGTCGCCTCGCCGGGCCCGGCCGGAAGTGGGTCGTGCTGAGATCTGACGACATCGCCCTCGGCCGCGCGGCGCTGGCAGGCGCGCACGTCGCGCTGGTCGTTGACTTCGACCAGGCAGTCGTAGCAGACGCCGATTCCGCAAAATACGCCCCGCGGACGCCCGGCGACAGAGGTATGGCGGAACCCGAGCGTGCCGCCGGCGAGGATGACCCCGGCGAGGCTCTGCCCGGTCACGCCGGTCGTCGGTTCGCCGTTGACGGTAATCGTCACTGGGGTCGGCGACGCGGGCCGGATCGAGTCGTTGCAAAATGGAAGCAGTCTAGATGGCATAGGAGGCCGCCTTGAGGTGAGGCGCGAGCGATGCCCGTGCTGCGGAGAAGGGAGAAGCGTCGAGGTGCGTGGGGCGCTTCAGCATGAGCGCGGTGAGGAGTTCAGCAGTGGCGAGGCTGAGGCCGATTCCCGCACCCTCGTGGCCGGCCGCGTGCCAGAGTCCCGGCATCCGCGGGTCTTCACCAATCACCGGTAGATGGTCTGGCATGAATGGGCGGAATCCGCCGTAGCTACGTATCACCGCGGCGCCCGCGAGGAACGGGAAGAGGCGGAGGGCCTTCGCCGCGATCTCGCTGAGCGCATCTACGCGGAGGCGCGCGTCGAACCCGACCTGCTGACGGGAGGAACCGATCAGCACCGTGCCGCCGGCCGTGGATTCGATCACGCTGGAGGTCTGCAGGGCACTGTCATCGGAGCCAACGGCGCCCACGTAGTCGGCGTCGTAGACCTTATGGAAAATTCGGTGCGGCATGCGGCTGGTGACGAGCAGCTCGCCGCGGCGCGGACGCACAGGCAGGTGCACCCCGAGAAGCGCTGCCACGTCACCTGACCAGGGGCCGGCCGCGATGAGTACCCGGCTCGCGCGCAGGTCGCCGGCGGGGGTTTTCACCCCGACGAGGGCACCGGCCGAATCGAGGATGGCCCCGGTCACCGGCGTATTCTCCAGGAGCCGGGCTCCATAGCGCCTGGCCGAGGCCATTAGGGCCTCGGTAGCGATGGTTGGCTGTACCTGCGCGTCTTCCGGGTAATGCACCGCGGCCGTGATCCCCGGCGTGAGGTCGGGTTCGAGTTCGTGGGCCGCATCGGCGTCCAGCACGCACGCGTCGACGCCGGCGGAACGTTGGCTCGCCGCGAAGTCGAGCAGTACGCGGGCTCCGGCCTCCGTCGTGGCCACGACGAGGCCACCCTTCGCGTCGTATTCGACGGAGGGGAACTGCGGGCCGAGTTGCTCGGTGAGGTCGACTGCGGCAGCCTTCCACAGCGTCGCTGCGTATTGGGCGAGCACGAGTTCGTAGCCCGGACCCTTGTCGGAGACCAGAAGGTTGCCCTCACAGGCGGAGGACGTGCCGCCCGCGGTCGTTCCGCGGTCCACGACGGTGACATCACAGCCGGCGGCGGCGAGCGACCGTGCGCAGGCGGCGCCGATGATGCCCGCACCGACGATGATCACGTCGTTGGTCATTCCGCTCCGCCTTTGCTCTGCGCTGGTTCGCCCAGTAATAATATGTTACACACTACAACGTGCTCGGAACGGACCAGTTGACGGATGCTGCGGCGTCGGTCGCGGAGACTACGACCGGTCCCGACCGCGGCAGCAGGGCAAGCCCGGCCGAATCGAGGAGCAGGATTGGCATCCGGATTCCGTAGATCTCGGCTGCCGCGAGCGCACCGAGCGTCACGATCAGGTCGCGGGACGACAGCACGATGGCGACAGGACCGACGCCCGCGCGCACCTGCTCGGCCAGCACGCTCGAGGAGGAACTAGACCCGCGGGATGCGCTCATAACGACCACGCGACCAGCCAAGGAGAGCCCGCGCTGCGGGTGGTGCACGTCGATGATGACCCCGCTGGCGAGGTCCGTTCCGCCCCAGAACGACAGCGGTTCATCGAGCCAGAGAATTTCCCCGAACCCGTCTCCTGCACAGAGCGTGAGTGCGCGGACCTGCCGAACTGACGCGTCACTGCCACGCCGACTCACTGCGAATCACCCGCCCCGCGCGCGCCGAGTCAATGCACTCGGCCAGGGAGCCGAACATCACGCTGATACCCATGTTGGCCGGCGCATACCAGGCCCATTTGCCAGAGGTGGTCATGGCCGTGCGCACCGTCTCGGCGAGGATCGGCACCAGGTAGGTACAGGTGTCGACAACGATTTTCGCGCCTGACGCCTCGCAGACCTGCGCGAACCCGGCCGCTTGGGCCGTCGCGAGAACATCGCGCGACGTGGAGATCCATACCGTGCACGATGGGTGGAACGGCACGCCGTCGTCGAGGATCTCGGCCAACTTGGCGAACTCGGTCAGCGAGAAGTGGGGTGTACCGATCGATACCGCATCGAGGCGATCGCCGATGGTGGCGGTGGTCAACTCATCGCGGGCCGCCCGCAACATCGTCGGGGTGATTTCCACACGCAGTATCCCCTCGGCTGGCCACGCGGCGCCGGCTGCGACCGCTTCCGGGGTTACTCCTTTGATGTGAAAGAGGGCGACCCCGCCGCTTGATGCCGCGGTTGCACCGAGCGCCTTGAGGCGGTCCTCGTTGGCGATCTCCGGCGCGAGTCCGGTGAGGATGCAGACGCTCTCGCCGACCTGCTGGCCGACGACGAACCCAAGCGCAGCCCAGGCCGCGTCGGAGTCGAGCACCCGGCTCGGGATCCCCGAGCAATCCAGTTGCATGGTCGGAACTCGGTTCTCCGGCACGTGCAAACCAGCCAGCGGAACACGGCCAGTTATGGCGGCGCAAATGTCGACGAAGTCGCCGTAGCGAGCAGTGCGGGCGCCGAGCACCGAGTTCGCAAAGACGATCGCGTTCGACTCGGCCCAAGCGATATCGATACCCTCCGTCGGCCGCCCGCCCAGCTGATACGGCGCGCAGGTCCAGGTAGACCGGGCACCAAGCGCAACGTACGCATCCATCAGCCGACGAGCTGCTGCCGTCTCGGCCGGGCCCTGCCGGACGAGCCCCGGATGCATGAGGTCGAGTGAACTGACGTTCAGAGTGGTTGGCACGGTCACGACGGCACCCAGTTCGACCAGTTTCTCGGCAAAGTCGAGCCCGGCCTGGCCGTGGTAGAGGCATCCGTCGATGTGCGCGGACTCCACGTCGATCAACTGCGGCGCGAGCGAGAGGCGCGCTAGCGCCACGACGATGCGCATGGCCATTGCCATGCCGGGCCCGAGCGCGCCGGAGAGCTTCGCCTGATCTTCGACGGTGAGGTGCAGTTCGACCGATTGCCCAGTCTGTCCAGACATGGCTACCATCCCTCAGGCGCCCAGGTAGGCATCAATGATGCGGGAATCGCCCAAGAGGTCGACCGCGCGACCCTCGATCGTGGTCGTTCCCCCGTCGATGACGTACGCCCGGTCGGTCACCTTGAGCGCGGCGCGCGCGTTCTGCTCAACGAGCAGCACCGTCGTGCCTTGGTCACGAATCTCGGAGATGACCTGCATCACCCGGGCGACAATCAACGGGGCCAGTCCCATCGACGGTTCGTCGAGCATGAGCATCTTTGGTCCGGCAATCAGCGCACGCCCAATGGCGAGCATCTGCTGCTCACCGCCGGATAGCGTTCCGCCCTGCTGGGCGCTGCGCTCGGCCAAAAGCGGCAGTAGCTCGTAAACCCGCGCGATCCGCTTCGCGACGAGGGCGCGGTCCTTCACCAGGTAGCCGCCGAGCAGCAGGTTTTCGAGCACGGTCATGGTGCTGAAAATACGGCGTCCCTCCGGCACGTGGATCAGGCCGGCGCCGACGACATTCCACGGCATCGCCTTGGTGATGTCCGTTCCATTGAACGAGACACGGCCGCTGTGCGACTTAACCAGCCCGGAGGCCGTGGACAGGGTCGTGGTCTTACCCGCGCCGTTGTTGCCGAGGAGGGCGACGATTTCACCCTCCTCAACCGTGAGGCTGATGCCGCGCAACGCCTGCACTTTGCCGTAGTACACCGCGACATTGTCAAACTCAAGCATCGCCACGAGCTGGTACCTCCTCGTCATCGTCTTTACCGAGATACGCCTCGATCACGGCGGGGTTCGCCTTGACCTCGGCCGGGGTGCCGTCCGCGATCTCCTTGCCGAAGTTCATCACCACGATGCGCTCCGAGAGCTCCATCACCAGGCCCATGTCGTGCTCGATCAGCACGATCGCGGTACCCAATTCTCGGATTCGCTGGCACAGGTCAAGCAGATCCCGCTTTTCGGTGTAATTCAGCCCGGCCGCTGGCTCGTCCAGCAATAACAGCCCAGACTTGCGCGCGAGCGCCCGGGCAATCTCCACGTGTTTCTGCTGACCATAGGACAGATTGCGAATGGGGACCCCGCGGGCGCCGGAATAGCCCACAAAATCGAGCCAGCGGTGGGCCTCCTCCGTATAGGCGGCCTCACTGCGTTTGAAGCGAGGGGTGTGCAGAATAGCGTCCAGCCAATTCTGCCCACCGTACAGGTGCATCCCGGCGCGCACGTTGTCAAGAACCGTCAAGTCAGGGAATAGCCGCAGGTTCTGAAACGTACGCGACACCCCGGCCGCCGCGATGTCCGCCGGGCGCTTGCCGGTAATGTTCTGCCCGTAGAGCAACACGGCCCCGCCGGAAGGCTTGTAGAAGCCGGTGATGCAGTTGAACGCGCTCGTCTTACCGGCGCCATTCGGGCCGATCACTGCGATGATCTCCTTCGCGTCGACAGAGAAGCTCAACCCGTCGACGGCTTTCACACCGCCAAAGGCAATCTGAAGGTTCCTGACTTCGAGAACGACGGTCAACGAACCGTTCCCTTCGCGAGTCTGCGGTCGCTGACATCGCCCATGCGTTCGGGCTCGTACCCGCGCGCTGGCCAAAATCCCTGCGGACGAAACACCATCACCACGACCAGCAATAATCCGAAGACCAGGTACCGATAGGTGGAAAGGTCACGCAGCAGCTCGGGCAGCAGGCTGATCACCAACGCACCGATCACCACACCGCGCATGTTGCCCATGCCGCCGAGCACCACGGCCATCAGCACGAGCGCCGACTGGAGAAAAACGAAGCTCTGTGGTGAGACCGCTGAGAGATGCGCGGCGAACAGGATGCCGCCGAACCCGCCCCAGACCGCGCCGAAGATGTAGGCCATCAGCTTCACCTTGTAGGTGTGGATCCCCATAGCCTCCGCGGCGTCTTCATCTTCACGGACAAAACGCCAAGCCCTACCCAGTCGTGATTTGCCTAAACGAGCGGCCGCGAGTACAAAAGCGGCGACCACGAGAACGGTTACGTAGTAGAACACGGCCGGTTCCTGCAGGTCGAAGTCGCCAATCTTCAGCAGCCCGGGAATACCGAAGATGCCGGACGGACCGCCAGTGATCGAGAGGTTGTTGGCGGTAATGCGGGTGATCTCGCCGAAGCCGAGGGTAACGATGGCCAGGTAGTCGCTGCGTAGTCGCAGCGTTGGCGCACCGATGATGAGACCGGCCAAAACCGTCATGACGATCACCGCGGGGATCGTGAAGATCAGCGGCAAATCGAAGGCCTTGGCGATGATCCCGGCGGTGTACGCACCGACCGCCATGAAGGCGATGTAACCGAGGTCGAGCAGACCGCAGTAGCCGACCACGATGTTCAGGCCCGAGGCGAGGAGCACGAAGATCGCCGCAGTTGTCATCACGTTCAGTGAGTACGGTGTCGCGATCAGAAGCGGGATGAGCAGGGCGATGGCAAGGGCAATCCAGCCGAGCTGCTTGCTTTCAAAAAGCCGAGAGATCGGCGAGGCGGGCGGCCTCGTCGTCCGGGGCGCGAGGGTCGTGTCGACGTTTTCGCTCATTTCAGACACGCTCCGTAACGCGCTGTCCGAGAATTCCGGTGGGCCGCAGAGTCAGGAAGAGGATGAGTACGGCGAAGGCGAAGACGTCGCGCCATTGGCCGCCGAACCACTCGGCGCCGAACGCTTCAACGAAACCGAGCACGAGCCCACCGAGCATCGCGCCCTTGATGTTGCCGATCCCGCCGATGACCGCGGCGGTGAACGCCTTGAGCCCGATGATGAATCCCATCAGGAAATCGATCTTGCCGTAATAGGCGCCTGCCATAACTCCGGCCGCTCCGGCCAGCGCCGAGCCGATGAAGAAGGTGCGAGAGATCACCTGGTTGACGTTGATGCCCATCAGCAGCGAGGCATTGCGGTCCAGCGAGATGGCGCGCATTGCCCGCCCGGTCGAGGTTTTCTCAACGTAAAAGTTCAGCAGCACCATGAGCATCGCGGCAATAAGCATAAGGATGATTTGCGGCAGCGATATGCGGGCCCCAAGCAGGACGAAGACGTTGCCTTCGAGCCGGATGGGGAACGCCCGCGGGTTCGGCCCTGCAAGTGCGCTAATGCCGTACTCAAGCGAGAACGAGACTCCAACCGCGGTGATCAGGACCGCGAGGCGAGGCGCGCCCCGAAGCGGACGGTAGGCGAGTCTCTCAATCAGGACGCCGGCCGTGCCGGTAAGCAGCATGCTGACCAACATTACGACCAGCAGCGCGCCGATAGAGAGCGAGGCAGGGATTCCGCCCACCGAGGTGAGAGCGGCAAAACCAATGAAGGCGCCAAGCATATAGATGTCGCCGTGCGCGAAGTTGAGGAGTTTGATGATGCCGTAGACCATGCTGTAGCCCAAAGCGATCAGGGCGTAGAACGAACCGACGAAGAGTCCGTCCCAAATGAGTTGAATCATGCCAATCCGTTCCATGAGCGTGGGTGATGGATGCCGCAGCCAGATTGAGCAGCCGGCCGCGGCATCCTTCACTACGGATTTAGGACAGGTCGTCCTCGAGACTAAACTTGCCGTCCTTGATCACGAGGATCACGAATCCGCCGCTGGACAGCGTATGCTCCGCGGTGAATTTGAGCGGGCCGGAGAACATCTGAAACCCGTCGATGGCTTCAAGCGCCGTGATGATAGCGGCACCATCGGTGCTCTTGGCCTGCTTGATCGCCTCGGCCGCGAGGCGGACCGCGTCGTAGGACTGGGTCGAGTACGGCCCGGGGTCAGAGTTGAACGCCTTCTTGTAGCTGGCGATCCAGTCTTCAGCACCCTTGAGTGTGTCGGGAGTTTGCGTCATCGTGGCGTAGACACCGTCAGCTCCCGCTCCCGCGATTTGAGCCAGTGACGGGTCGACGCTACCGTCGGCCACCATGATTTGGCCTGCGAAACCAGCGTTCTTCAGCTGGTTGATGATCAGACCACCCTCCTGGTAATAGCCGGTCCAATAGACGAGTGCGGGCTTAGCGCCCATAATGTCGCGCACGACTGACGAGTAGTCGCTCTCCCCGGCGGTCACCGAGGTGCTGAGGACGACCTTCACGGCGCCGTCTGCCTCTATCTGCGACTTTGTCTCGGTGTTGATGTCCTTGGAGTAGCTCGTGTTGTCGTCGACAAGCGCAACGGTGGCGAACTTTTGTTTCTTGATGAAGGCGAGAGCGGCGGTGGACTGCTGCTTGCCCGTACCGTTGATCATGAAGACGTTCTTAGCACCCTGGTTGACCAAATCCTGCGAGTTGGCCGCGGGGATGATCATCGGGATGTTGGCCTTCTGGAAGATCGGGATCTCCGGCAAGGTCGCGCCCGAGCAGTATCCGCCGACCGAGATGACGACACCATTGGAGACAGCCTTGTTGGCGCCGGCCACGGACTGCTGAGCGTCGCAGGCTTCGTCTTCGACGTCTAGCTCGAGCTGACGACCGAGCACTCCGCCGGCCTTGTTAATCTCGTCCACGGCCAACTGGGCGCCGTTCTTCATATACGCACCGGTCGGAGCGCTGCTGCCCGAGATCGGAATGACCATGCCAAGCTTGATCGGGCCCGAGTCGCCCGTGCTGTCACCCCCGTTGCCTCCACCGCCGAGCAGGCCGCCACTACAGGCCGAAGTTGTGAGCAGTACCGCTGTGGCCATGCAGAGCAGTATCGAGCCGCGTTTTCCGAATTTCATGTCTGCCTCTTCTTTGATGGTGACGTCCAGGTAACGAGTACAATATGACATAGCACACAGCGCGCCGTCAACGACCTAAAATTCCCCGAATGCGCCTCGCCCCCACAGGGGAATGGAGAAGACCGATCACTGCCTAGCGATCGCCCCGGACCACCAACTGACGACGTGGCTAAGGTGAACAATGATGAGCTTCTCGAGGGCCTCGCCGTCTCCCTTCTCCAGGAGATCGAGCATCTCGTGATGCTCCTGAGCGGAATCGTGCAGCTTATTACTTTCCCGCATACGGACCAGGTTGACCATGCGGGTTTGCTGCCGCAGTTCTCGCACCGCGTCGACGAGTCGCTTGTTGCCGTACAACTCAAGTAGGCCGAGGTGAAAATCGCGGTCGCGCTCGATGAATCCGCTGAGGTTGGAGCTATCGGCATAATCAGTGATCTCCGCAGCCATGGTCCGCCACGTGGGAAGCGTCGCGATGGGGAAGTCCGAAGCGAGCGAGCGCATCGCCGGAACTTCGAGGAGCTGGCGCAGTTCGACGATTTCCCGAAGGTCATGTTCGCTGACTTCGGTAACCCGGAAACCCTTGTTCTTAACCGAGGTGACAAATCCCCGCTGCTCGAGGTCGAGCATCGCCTCACGCACGGGCGTGGCAGACACCTCGAATTGGGCGGCGAGGGTGGGCACGGAGACGAGGGTGCCTGGTGCAAGCTCGCCGGAGATGATGGCTGCAGACAGGGATTCACCGATGCGACCGCGCAGGCTTACCCCCTGCTCAACCTTGTGAATGGCGGAGACGGTCACTGTGCACTCGCTCTCATCGCGGATCGGCCAAGACCTTCGCGGAGGACTCGCGACGTCTGCTCGGCCTCGTTACGATCATGGTATGTGCCATATTATGACAATTGTCCGGGCAATTGATTACCACACGGCCGGGGAGCCCTTCCGAATCGTGCTGGACGGAATGCCGGAAATCAAAGGTACAACGGTCGCCGAACGACGCATATTTGCGCAGAATTCCACCGAGATCGACGCATTCCGACAGCTCCTCTGCCGGGAGCCACGCGGTCACGCAGACATGTATGGCGGGTTCATCGTGCCACCGGACGACGACGGAGCCGATTTCGGCGTTCTCTTCTGGCACGGGGATGGGTTCTCGACCGCCTGCGGTCACGGCACGATCGCGCTCGGCGTCTGGGCAGTTACGACAGGCCGGGTCCCGGCGGCGGCGGAAGGAGTGACACCGGTCACGATCGACGTTCCTTCCGGCCGGGTCGTCGCTCACGTGCGGCAGACCGCTGGGGCGGTCACCGGCGTGGTCTTCGAAAACGTGCCGTCGTATCCGGTCGCCCGCGATGTCGTGCTGCAGACCTCCCGCGGGTCGGTGTCAGTCGACCTCGGCTTCGGCGGAGCCCTCTACGCTTGCGTCGAGGCGTCGGCGCTCGGCCTGTCCGTCGAACCAGAGCACTATGACGCGCTGCTCGGAATTGGTCGCGAGATCAAGTGGGCCCTGAACGACATCGACCTGGCGCAGCATCCGGATGACGATCGACTGAGCGGAATTTACGGCACGATAATCTTCGACGACCTCGGTGATACCGCTGATGGTCCCCATCAGCGGAACGTGACGGTGTTCGCGGACGGACGGGTGGACCGCTCTCCCTGCGGATCAGGCACCGCGGTGCGGCTGGCACTTCTCGCCGACTCCGGTCGTCTCGGCACCGGGCAGACGCTCACCCACGACTCGATCGTAGGCACCCGATTCCTCGGCCGTGCACGTCCGGTCGACCCTGCCGGAAAACCCGGCGCGATCATCCCGGAGGTAGAAGGAATGGCATACAAGACCGGCGAACACATCTTCACCCTTGACCAGTCGGACCCGGTTGGAACGGGATTGGTGTTGCGATGAGTGCCAGCACGCCCCCTTGGATCTCCTCCGACGAGGTGTTCGCCCGCGTCGATTACGGCGCGGCCGTTCGCGCTATCCAGCGCGACTTACTAGCCGGACTCGACCCGGCGGCCGACTTCGACCGCGGCATCCTGGATCTGAAGAACGGTCAACTGCTCCTCATGCCGACTGAATCTCCTGAGTTCGTCGGCGTCAAGATAGCCAGCGTCGCCCCCAACAACCCAGCGATAGGAAGGCAGCGCATCCAGGGGATCTACGTGCTGATGGATGCTGAGACACTCAGCCCGGTTGCCCTCCTCGACGGCTCAGCGCTAACGACTTTGCGCACTCCAGCAGTTTCCGCCGCGGCCGCGGACCTTCTCGCGCCCGCCGTGATCGAGAACCTCGTGGTCTTCGGGTCCGGCCCGCAGGCCTGGGGCCATATCCAAGCCCTCCGGTCGATCCGTTCGATAGGCGAAGTCACCATAGTCGCCCGCAACCAGGAGCGTTCCGACCAGCTGATGGCGAGAATCGAGGCGACTGGTCTCGCCGCCTGCGTCGGCACCGCGGACGACGTACGCGACGCCCAGATGATCGTGTGCGCGACAACCGCCAGGGAGCCATTGTTTGACGGCCTGCTGGTTCCTGACGATTCATGCACGATCGCCGTCGGCTCGCACGAACCTGACGCTCGCGAGTTGCCTTCTGCACTCGTCGCTCGCGGACAGATCGTGGTTGAAGACGCTACGGTTGCCCTGCGCGAGGCGGGGGACTTGATAATTCCAATCGGAGAAGGTCTGGCCCTCGCCGACTCGCTCGTCTCAATGCGGCAGATCATCGTCCGGGAAACTGAGGTCGATCGCACCCGACCACGTATATTCAAGAGCTCTGGAATGTCGTGGGAGGACCTGACTATTGCGGCAGAAGTCTACAAAACCGGGCGGGGGGGAAAAACGCAGCGGCTCCCTTTCTCGCGAGCCTGGGCCACGAGATAAGGCAGATTGGATCTGATCGAGTTTGCCCAGTGCTGCTAGTCCGCGTCACCAACTCCCGGTTCCAAACCAAGAGATTTGGATGCTCGCATGGGGGAAACGGCTTCCGCAGCGACACGAACGCGATCAGGCCGGTCACATCAACTTTCAACGGCGCCGCCCTGCGCTGTTGTGCCGGTCCTCGTCGCCGCAACCTCGCGCTTCCTGTAGGCAAGAACTTCGGCCAACACCGCATGGTGGGCCTGCGTCACGTGCTTCTGAATCGCTGCGTCGCACTTGTGACCGGACGCGAGAAAGCCACGACCGACAGAGTCGGGCGAGCACCGGAACCGGCGACCGCCACATCCGAGCGGTCAATTGACAACTCTGGCTTCATTCCGCATCGGGAACGATCAACGAGGCATGAGATATTTCCCGGGTGGCTCGCTCAGGGCGCCCTCAACGCGTCCGGTGTTTCGGCCTGGATTGACTGCTCGGGCCAGATTGCACGGAGGATACGGATGGTGTCGTCCAGCCCCGTGCCAGCCTGGGTGCTGGTCGCGGCGAGTTGCCGGGCGGCTTCCAACACTGGCCGCGGTATTGTCGTGGCGCTTCGGCTCACACGGGTGCCTCCACCGGTACGGGCTGTGAGGTAGCCCTCGGTTTCGAGCGCCTTGTACGCCTTTGCCACGGTGCCGGGGGCGACGCCGAGGTCCTTCGCGAGCTGACGGACCGAGGGAAGGCGCTCGTCGGCTGCGAGTCGACCCGACGCGACCAGTCCGCGGATTTGATCGCGGATCTGCTCGGTGGGCGGAGCAGATCCGGACAAGATGATCATCGTGTTGTGGCCCTGGCCGGTGCCCACCGCCGCGACGGAATCGCTGACAGGACGACAGCGACGCACAGCGCTAACCCGAGCGCCGCGGCGACAGCGGATGCGCCGATCAACACCGGCTGTAGCCCAGCAAACGTCGTCCAGAACGTCACACTTCCCTCCGACGTCGGGAACGAGGATGTTATTGACACGGTCCCGGCGAGTGAGCTGAGTATGAACCCGAGGTGCGTGAGCAGCGCACTGGTTCCGATCGCGAGAACGTTGCCTGTGCGAACCCTTCGAATGTGAACGTCGTGCTCGCGGTTGGGGGCCAGTGTGGGTCGCGCGACGAGCACCAGGTCCACGCTGGCGACAATGATCAGGACGCCGATCAGGATCAGACACGGTACGGAGTTGTACCACCCGTAGATACTCGAGCCCATTCCACGTTCGCTTCCAAGCTCCACAAAGTACATCGTGTAGCGGCCTGTGCTGGGGTCCGGCTGGGACGCGGCACCGGCCGTGACGGTGACGCTGAGGATGAGCGCTAGAAGCAGGGCAGGGGCGACAAACCACCAGCCTCGCGCAAAACTTAGCGGCGTCCGCGGAGTGAGATCCGCAACGCCCCGCCCGCTTCGACCTTGAACCGGAAAAGCGAGAAGCACCATCCCGACGATCCCGAGCAGGAGTGGGGCCGTGAATCGGTAGTCCTGAAACCAGACCCAGTATTCAGGCGGCAGCTGTAGCGGAAACAGCCCGGTACCTAGCAGCAGCAAAACAACGTTACCGCCGCTAAGAAGCAAGCCGGCCGCCACAGTGAACGCGCCCACACCGCCGCCGGATAGCTGCCTCTTACGCCCCCAAATCAGCCACCACGCCAGGGCGAGAAGGACCGCGAACACCGGGCCCAGTACCACAAAGTAAAACCAAGTCATCTCGACACCTCTCGACTCTGTATCACCTAGACAATACACTTATGTATCATCTGATTGCCACAAGTTGCAGGTGAGGCCGGTCTCAGTGCGAATGCACCATGTCATTCACACAGCGTGGGCCACGCGTACATCGCTCGCCGTCCTCGAAAGGGCGGGCCCCGGCGTCGGCGACCACGCAATGCTGACGCATCTCGTCACCGCCTGAACCAGGCAAGAACGCATTCGTAACGCGGATGCGTCACGGCATTCCGCCCACAACGCGCCTGAACTGACGAGCTTCCGAGGTAGCCTGCTCCTCGGCTTCTTCGAGACCGGCACCTTCGAGGAGGGTTTGGTACAGTTCGCGATTTTCGGTCCGTGCGCTTGGGCTGCCCAAAGTGGACGCAGCCTGCCTGTACGGCGGGGCAGACACTTCACGAGACACGTGGCCGACACCGCAGTGGCAGCTTGAGCCCACAACCACGAGACGCTGGTGCTTGTCTGCCCTGTCCCCTAGGGTCGCAACTAGGAGCAGTGTCAGTATTCAGCTCCTGCCACGAGGAAGGACATTCATGACTTCTCGATTACCCAGGCTCTCTGTGGTCATACTTGCCGTGTTGGCGCTCAGTGCCTGCTCCGCTGCTGCTGGCGCCGACGAGGCATCGTCGGGTACCGGGGGAACGATCGAGTTGGCGATATCGGAAACGTGCGCTGAGGGGTCGGATTCCCAGTGTGTATCGGTCAACGGTGAGAATGTTTTGCTCCCCTCCGCATTCGAACAAGCCGGCGTTGAGGAGTCCAGTGTCACCGGGGGTGGACAGAATGCGGTCGACGTGACGTTCAACGCAGACGGGGCGGAGGTCCTTCACGCGCTCACGGAGAAGGCTGCCAGAGCCGGAGATTCGGCGCGCCTGGTTATAAGCATTGGGGGTGAGCTACAAGCTGCGGTCGTGGTCATGGAAGCGTTAGAGGGCGATCAGGTACAAATCGCTCTCTCGCCAGACGACAACGTCCAGGAGATCGTTGATCTAATTCAGGGAGGCTGAGGAGCGCGGCATCACCTTATCGGGGGTAGAGCCTTTAGACCCCGCGACGAATGGCAGCTATCAGCTCGTCCGATATGACTATCGAATTGCTCGACGTCTTCTGGACTGACCGAACTTTGCGCGTTAGGTCCGTGTCGTCTGTGATGGCCGTGAGGTGCCGCTCGATGTCGTCACGGGTTGCGAAAGTGAAAGGCTTGACCCGCAGTTGACACCCGGCGGTGACGATTTTCGTGCGTCACCACGATCATGTGCGGCACGGTTAGCCCCGCCAAACCGATGAACACCACCTGCAGAATTTGCTCGCTCAGGGTGCCGTCGGGGCCGAGCCAGACCAGCACCGCGCTCACCATGAGGATGGGCACCACGGTATAGACCACCACAATCAGGGCCGACAACCGTCCACCGTCACGTTCGGCGTGGAACCCCGCTTTCAGGTGCCGAAAACTGTGCAGCGCGCAGAAGTACAGCAGAAAGAAGACCAGCGGCTCTGTTGCGAGGGCGAGAACGGTCGCGAGCAGAATTTCGATGCTTTCGTGCGCCCGACGTCGCAGGGCGACCAAGGCTGCGAGCAGCAAGCTGGCCAGGGCGAGCGGCCCCAGCCACTCTTGCACGTTGGCCACTATCGCGCCTCCGTCTCCGGCCAGCACCACGTAGGCGGCACTCACCTGCGCGGGATGGGACAGCGCCGGGACACTGAGCAGTCCGAACCCGGCGAGAAACCGCAGCCAGGGCGCCCGATCGGCATTCCAATCGGACCCGAAGTGCAAAGCAGACACGAGCAGGAACGTGACCAGGCTCGCCACTGGAGCGATCAGCCAAAGCAACACAACGCCGACCACGACGAGAATGTAGGCCATGTTGAACCCTGCGAAGCCCAGTGGGGTGCGCCACAGTCCGGCACGGCGCGCGATCAGCGGATCGAGGGCGCCGTGGGGCAGGCCCAGAATTCCGACCAGCACGCCCAGGAGCACGACCTGAACCGTGAGCGAGGGCAGTGGTAGGCCCAACCCGAGCACGACCAAGGTGACTAGGGCGAGGCTGGCGAACACGACCGTCTCGACGGGCGCCCGACGCCGCCGCGGCCTGACGCGGGCGGACCTCGCATGAGACGGAGCTGCTTGGCCGGCCATCACTGCCCGCTCGTGCTCGTGCCTGGCGTCGCGGTGGCGGCCGCGGCCACCGGCGCGGTCGGTGCCGGGCTGAATACGGTGGGCGCGGCCAGCTGGGCGATGAAGGGGCTCCACGGCAGGCTGGAGATGATGCGCGCGTAGTCTTCGGCCCGCGCACCGTCACTGAGGAAACGCACGAGTGCGGCTGGGGGAACGCCGCGGGCGAGGGCCAGAAAATACTCTGCGGTGCGTTCCGGGTGCGCCCGAACGGCCTGCAGAAAAATGCGATCGAAGGTGCGTCGCAGTCGAGGTTCTTCCGGGTGTCCCACGGCCTCTCGTCCCGCGAGCAGGCGCTCCGCGCACAGCTGGGCCCATTGTGCAATGCGCAAGAACCCGTAGCCCGAAGCGGCCCGCAGCGCACCGCCAGCGTTTCCCGCATGCACCACGCCAGCGATCGGCGGCGCGGCCTGGCGGCCTAGTCCCATGGCCAACACGCCGCCCTCGCTTCTCACCCGGCGGGCGTCAGCCAAGCCGAGCTCGGTAAGCACCTGATCCAGCTCGAGGATTAATCGGTCCCGGTTGATCGGCGCCGTGCCGAATCGCGTCCACTCCACGATCGCGCGGTTCGGTCCCAGTGGCAAGGCATACACAAAACGTAAGCCCTCGGCGTCGGACGCGAGGGACCCCATCAGCGTCACCTCGCCAGGGTCGAATGGCAGCGGACGGTCACGTTCCAGTTCGAGGCCCACGAAGCTCTGGTACAGCATCGCCGCGGAGGGCCGGGGCCGGGTATCAATCACCTGACGCGCCAACAGCGTGCCCGCGCTGGTCTCCACCCGAACGCCGCCCGAAACCGCCGTAACCGTGCTGGCACGCACCCCGAGGCGCAGATCGACCCGCGGCGACTCGGCAATGTCGGCCTGCGCGCTCGCGTAAAAATCGCTGCCCCGGACGTACTGGTAAGCCAGCCCCGGCACCTGGTGTCGAACGGTCAAGCCCGCCGCATCGGAAAAAGTCCATGTTTTCCAACGTCGCGAGACCAAATGCGACAGATCATGCTGTTCCGGTCGCCAAAAACACCAACTGCGATCGTCTCGATAGGCCGTGCGAGGTTCTAGCAGCACGACGCGCGGGCCGGAACGCTCCCGAGCCAACCGGGCCCCCAAAGTGAGCCCGGACAAGCCCGCGCCCAATATTACGAGGTCAGCGTCCGCGGCATCAATCATCCGTGCTCCTTCGCACTCGATTTCGTGCACGGGTGCAGATTAAGTGATTTACAAAATAGCCTAGCGAGAAACCCGACGCTGGCTAGGATTTCTAAGAATCCGTCCGGAGCTGTTGGAAAACTGCCGTTAGCGGGAGTATGTTGTGATGCATAACTTGGTTAGTTATTTATTTATTTATTCTCAGTCTAAACGTCTTAATTTTAGCGAATGCTCGTGAACAGCAGAGGACAACTTGATACCTGACTCCCTGACCCAGACCCAGTACGACACCATCTACAACATGTTCTCCCTCGTGATCGCTTCGCAGTTGTTCACGTCTCTTTTTCTGGTCATCTGCCTACCGCGAGTACTTCCGCGCTACCGCCAGGCGATGACCGTTGCGGCCATCGTTTGTGGCATTGCGGCGTACCACTACTTCCGCATCTTCAACTCCTTCACCGAAGCGTTCGTTACAGAAGCCGTCGGCGGCCGCGGGAACTATGCCCAAGTCGCCGGAGCATCCTTCAACGAGGGCTACCGCTACGTCGACTGGCTGCTGACCGTGCCGCTGCTGCTGCTTGAGCTCGTGGCCGTTCTGGCCTTGGCGCGTAAAGTGCAGACCAGCCTGCTCACACGGCTGATTCCCGCCGCCGCCCTCATGATCGCCCTCGGCTACCCCGGCGAAATGGCCGGCGACAACCTCACCCGCGGCATCTTCGGCCTGCTGTCCTCGATCCCGTTCGCATACATCCTCTACGTGCTTTTCGTCGAACTCACTCGATCGCTGGAACGTCAGCCCGCCACGGTGCGCAAGACCATCAGCCTGCTGCGACTGCTGCTGCTAGCCACCTGGGGCGTCTACCCGATCGCCTACCTACTGCCCGGCATCGGCATTGACGGATCCGACGCCTGGGTAGGCCTGCAAATCGGCTACTCCGTGGCCGACATCCTCGCCAAGTGCCTCTACGGCCTGATCATCTACCGCATCGCGCGCATGAAGTCCTTCTCAGACGATCAGACCTTCGCCGACTCCGAACTATCACTGGAAAACATAACAGGCCTCAAACGATCCACCACCACAAAGAGCTAGTCCACAGAGAATCACCTGTCGCGGGGCCTGCACGACCGGAAACCGGTCGCGCAGGCCCCGCTCCACGTGAATGCTCCCCGCAAGGTATTACGCAATGTCATACTCGGACGGCAGACCGAACAAAGATGTTCATTCGCTGCCTATGCTGGCTGGTGATAACCAAAATGGACGTCTTTAGGCTAGCGACAACCGAGTGCGGAATGCCGGCACCGACTGTTGTGAAACCCTTCGATATATCTGAAACCTCCGGCAGATCCCGCCACGGATTCCCTGCCCGATAACGGTAAATGATGCCCTCCATCACCCGCCGGTGGTCTTAAAACGGACGACCGGACGACGACGGCACCAACGGCTCAATCAGAGACCACTCAGAATCAGACAACACGGCAATACGAGACAGGTGCCAATTCTGCCAAAAACCCTCACCCGACTTGAGGGGACACGACCTAGACCGGCTCCCCCGACGTCCGGGCCGTCGTGACGTTGTCGCCGGCCGCTTCCTCTTCGCGCTGCTCGTGGTGCGGCGCCGTTCCGGAGAGCCGCAGCGTCGCTAGGAAGCCGAGCACGAGGAACCCGGCTGCGGCGAAGGCCGAGTACCGGGTGCCGTCGCTGAAGGCCTCCCGCGCGGCATCCGCCACAGCCGGGCTCTGCGCCTCCAAAGCAGGGATCGCGGAGCCGGCACTGTTCACGACCGCGTCGACGATTTGCGTCTGGGTCTGGGCCGGCAGGCCCGGCACGGAGGACAACTTCGCGTCGAGCGATGCGCCGACCGCGGTGAACAGCACAGTGCCGAGCACCGCGATTCCGAGCGCGGACCCGATCTGCCGGGCGGTGCTGGAGGTGCCGGATCCCTGGCCGCTCTGCGCCACAGGGACGTCCTTGAGCACCACGCCGGTCAGCTGCGCGGTGGCCAGGCCGACGCCGATCCCGTAGACGAACAGGAACGGCACGACCACCAGCCAGGTGGCTTCCGCGGTGATGACAATGCCGAGCCCGGTGACACCGATGATCTCCGCGACGATGCCCATGCGCACGATCGTCTCCGGCGAGGTCTTATTGCCGAACGCGCCCGACAGCCCGCTGGCCACGAACGAGCCCAGCGCGAGGGCGAGCAGCACGAAACCGGTCTGCAGTGCGTCATAGCCGAGCACGTTCTGCAACCAGAGCGGCAGCGAGAGGATGATGCCGAATTCGCCGAGCGACACGATCATGGCGGCGATGTTGCCGTTGCGGAACGAGGGGATCGCGAACAGCGAGAAGGCGAGCAGGGTGGTCTGCCCGGCCCGCTGCCGGTAGCGCCCCCAGGCGACGAAGGCGATCCCGGAAACGATGGTGAGCAGGAAGACGAACGGGATAATCGATCCGGAGTACGGCCAGGTCCAGTCGCCGAACGTCGGGGCGTTGTTGGTGAGCCACCAGCCGTAGGTGCGGCCCTCGATCAACCCGAAGACGAGCGAGGCGCTGGTGATGACCGAGAGGATGGCACCGACCACGTCGACGCGGCGGGGCTCCCCGGCATCCCGGGATTCGACTACGAAGACCAGCACGCCGACGATGATGACGATGCCGAGGGGCACGTTGATGCCGAACGCCCAGCGCCAGGAGAAGTAAGTGGTGAGCCAGCCGCCGAGCAGCGGGCCGACGGCCACCATGCCACCGATGGTCGAGCCCCAGATCGCGAACGCGATGCCGCGGTCCCGGCCACGGAAGGTGGCGTTGATGATCGACAGGGTGGTCGGCAGCACCATCGCGCCGCCGACGCCCTGGATCAGCCGGGCCAGGATCAGCAGGTCGCCCGACTGGGAGAACGCGGCGAAGACGGATGCCGTGGCGAAGACGATCACGCCGAGCACCAGGATGCGGCGGCGCCCGAAGCGGTCAGCGAGCGTGCCGAACACGAGCAGGAGCGCGGCGAAGACGAGCGTGTAGCTCTCCTGCACCCACTGCACCTGGGTCGACGTGATGCCTAGGTCATCCACGATCGAGGGGATGGCGACGTTGATGATCGTCGAGTCGACGATGATCAGGGCGACCGCGATGCTGATGAAGACGAGGCCGGCCCAGCGACGGCGGGCCGAGGGTGCGGTGGGGGCGGTGCTGGTCATGCGGCTACCAATCCTCGCGTTGACGTGGTGGAGGAGCTTCGGATGCGAATGGTGACGGTGACCGTGAGAATGACGACCACCGCGACGAGGGCCGCGATCGCGGCCGGGGTGGAAAGAAGAGTGCCCGTGAGGCGGGGGACGGCGATCCAGGCGAGTCCCCAGCAGAGGGATGCGGAGGGGGCGAGCCGGCCACGCCCGGAGAGGGCGATCAGCACGCCGACCAGACCGGCCACCGCGATCACCGCGACTGCCCAGACGTCCGGGCTGACGCCGAAGCCGCCGAAGCCGGCGGCGACGAGCACGGCCGTCACGTTCGCCGCGGTAGCGATGCTGACCCAGCCCAGGTACAGGCCGATCGTGCCGTCGGCGACGATCGTCTCGACCAGGTTCTTCGGCCGCGAGGCGAGGGTGAGCTGGAACGCCCGGATAAGCACTGCCAGGAGCAGCACGATCACGGGGACGCTGAGTGCGAGCAGATCGAACTGGATGCTGAGGATCCAGGCCGCGTTCAGGACCAGCGACGCGGCGACCGGGTAGCCGAGGGTGCGCTGCCGGGCATCCGTTGTCTGCGCCGGCAGGAACTGCCAGATGGCGTAGGCGATAAGGCCGAGGTAGATCGGCGTCCAGATGCCGAATGCCGGGCCGTCGGGGGCGATCGGGGTCGCGTCGGCGGCCAAGGCCCCGCCCGACGCGTTCTGGATCGGGGTTCCGCCGGCGGCGCCCGAACCGATGAACGATCCCACGATGGCCAGGATCGCACTGACCAGCACCACGGTCTGGCGCAGACGATCGTTGCTCAGTTTCATCTCAGTCTCCTAGTAATCAGCTAGCTGATTAGTTGACGCTAGCACTAGATTAGGGGCATGACCACACCTGATCCGAAACCCCCGGCGGACCAGAGGCCGAGACCGGCGCCATTGCAGGAGTCCATGGCCAGCTGGCCGACCGGACGCCTGCTTTCGACCGCCGCGCGGCTGGTCGAACACGCCTGGGTGGAGGCGCTGGACCAGCTGGGACTTACCCACGCCGGCATGGTCGCACTGCACCTGCTCGGCTCGGGGCCGCTCAGCCAGACCGAACTCGCACATGCCGCCCGCGTGCAGACGCAGACCATGTCTCGCACCCTCGAACGACTCGAGCGCGAGGGCTACGTCGTGCGCACCCGGGACGAGCACGACGCCCGGCGACACTCCGTGGTCAGAACGGATGCCGGCACCGCCGTCTGGGAGAAGTCCCGCACGCTCGAGGCCGACCTCTTTCCCGAGCTCGAGAACGCGGACGCGATGCGGGACGCGCTGCTCACGATCATCTCCGCCTCCTCAGCCCGCCGCTGGTAACCCGGGCCGTCCGACACCCGCCTCGTAGTGTGCTCGAGATGCGTGCGCCAATAGGGATCACTTGCGGAACTACTAGTCCCCTGAACGGCGGCCTGGCCGGTCCAGGGCCAGCCACGCTATTTCACCGCTCACGGCGACAACGGCGACCACACTCAACAAAAGGCCACCGACTGTGGCAACGTACAGTTCAAGTCCAATGCTCGGAGATGCCACGCTGGGCTTGTCCATGGCGTAGATGATACGTACGCCAACTGCCCAGACCACTGATGATATTAGTCCAAGACAAACCCCGAGCACCATCGTGAAGACGACCGCTCCGGGATTGCAGGTAGGCGCGCACGATTGGGGCGACGACGAGGATGCTCAACCTGAGCTTGCCTGCTGCCGCTGCTATCCAAAGCTTCATTGCAGACGCCCATGTGGACCGGCCAACCCTGTGTCTCGTGAATGTTGTCCTGACGGCTAAGTGCAAGGGTAAGAAGCACTAAACGGTTTTGCGCATTTGTACGGCGGTGGTCTCGTAGCCGAGCGAGTCATAGAGTCCACGAGCAACCGTGTTGTAGCCGAACACGTTCAGGCCAAGAGTGGCAGCACCGTTCTCTGAGGCAGCCTTCTCCGCTAATTGCATGGCAGCCCGGCCGTAGCCGGCACCGCGATGATACTCGTCAACAGCAATATCGAAGACCCACCAAGCGTCTGATCCCTCCGCCAGAGGGGCGATCCAGAGGAAACCCACGACCTGAGCTGCCGATTCCGTCTCGGTCGCCACAATGTCGTAGACGCGGTGACCAAGTGCGGGTGATCCTTCTGGGAAGGACGTCTCGAACGATGTGCGAGCCTTCTCGGCGGCGACCTCTGCAGAATCACCAGCCTTCCGCCGTGACTGCTCGTAAGCCTTCCTGGAATTCATGATCCAGGAACCGAGACGATCATTCGGCATGGCGCTCAGTTTTACACTCATTTGCTTACCCTAAATGTGGCTGGGAACAATTTGGGTTCACTGACGCTCTTCTCCTGCCGTGGTTCTGATGGCTGAGATGTCTCGCAACCCATGGGTTTTAAGGCACGTTGGCAATGAGACACTTTCGTTCAATGACTGCGAGGTGGCTAGGAGAGCGGCCGACCGCGCCAACTGGCGATCTCGCTATCGCAAAACGGCACTCGAGATTGCCCAAGCTGAGCATTCATCTTGAATGAGCCCATTCTCTCTTTGCAATGCAACCGCCAGAAACTGGCCATCCTCTCGAGAAGACGCTGTCGTCCGGGCCAGCCCGAATCGACGGGGCCACGCTCCGGAGCCGCCGCCCACATCGCAGGTCTATCCGTCTGCAGCAGCGTGGTGGAGACCAACCACCGGTCCGTGGCCGCTCACGCCAAACTGTTCCCTGCCGCCTGTCGACGCTCGTCGCGGCCCGACGCTATCTGTGCCGCTGGGTTATGAGGCCATCGACACGAGAATTGCGAATCCGAGTCCTGCGAAAGCGACTCCGATCAGGAGTGCGACAACCACTCGGACTCCGCGCTTGGGCGACCAGGGCACGAGGAAGATGGGTAGTCCGATCAGAAATGGGATCGGCGCAAGGTTACCGATCGTGCCGCCAATATCCCGACTGATTCCGAATCCGCCACCTGTGCATCCGTTGATTCCGCAGAAGTCCCACAGCGCGCTGATTAGCAGGACCGAACTCACAGCCACTGGAATCGGAAGAGCCCAGAGCAGGTGGGACCAGGTGCGCTTTTGAGATACGGTTTCGGACACCTACGACCCGTTCCTTCCATCAGAGCATTCATGGCCATGCCACCAGCCCTGTGTGACTACGTTCGCATTCACGACATTAGTCGCCCCACCGCTAGCGAAACAGGTGGCTACCACTAATCCAGAAAACGAAGGCATCGACGAGGGTCTGCGTGCTCACCGTGACGTGGAAAACGCACCGCCAGCAGACGAGATCAATGCGCCCTCCGAATCGAACTTGCGACTTGCGACTTGCCCATCAGGTGTCGCCAGTATTCCGGGGCACGCAGGGAACAGCATCAGTTTCCTTGCCCGGGTGCGACGGCGGTCACTTTGATCGGGGATACTGATTCGTGTGCCTCGGCGTCCTCGCCGCCGACCGTGACCGGCACGCCGCCGGAATCTGCAGGCCGGGATGCTGCGGTCGTTGGAGCCGGGGACGGCCCGGTACCGTCCGCTACTTTCTCCACACGCACGGCCGCGTTTTTGAACAGGGGCTGCTTGGATACCGGATCCCACTCCGTCATCGTCAGTTCGTTGGCTGCGGTGGGGTGACCATCCGGGCCGGGACGTCCCAAATCCCAATAGCCGTAATGAAACGGTGCGAATACCGTCCCCTCGCGCACATTGCTGACGCGGGCGGGAACGACGAGTTCACCGCGACGGGAGGTGACTCGTACAGTGTCACCCTCCAAGATATCGAGACGGCCAGCATCCAACACCGAGATTTCTAACCACGCCGACGGTGCCGCGTTGTTTAGCTGCCGGGCACGACCGGTGCGAGTGCGAGTGTGGAACTGGTACGCCGTGCGACCGGTCGTGTAGCGCAACGGGAAGTCGGCATCCGGCTCTTCGAATGGTGGCGCGTAGGATGCAGCCCTCAAAACGGCGCGCCCGTGAGTCTCCAGCACACGGAACCCCTGCTCACCGGCCGAGGCACCGGTGAGCAGGTCATGGCCGAACGTTTCGCAATCGTCTGGCTCGGTGGCGAAGACGCCGTCACCATAAAGTCGAACTGTTCCTTCCGGATGCTCGTCGTTGCACGGCCACGGAATGCCGCTTCCACCTCGAAGTCGCGTGTAGGTGATGCCAGTGTAGTCACACGGGCGGCCTCGGCTGCAGTCCTGCCAAGCGCGGAATCCATCCTCCGGCCCGGCCCAGTCGAGGAGTGGCGCGCCCGACTTCGTGCGGAAATTCATCCGTACCGAGTAATCAAGAAAAATGTCCAGGTCGCTCCTTGCCTCACCGGGCGGCTCGACGGCCTTGTCGGAGAGATGCACCGTACGATCCGCGTTGGTGAAAGTTCCTGTTTTCTCGCCCCAGCCCGCGGCCGGCAGCACGACATCGGCATACAGCGCTGTTTCGGTGAGATAGAGGTCCTGCACGACGAGGAAGACGCTCTCTTGGCCGAGGATGGCGCGGATACGTTCCAATTCCGGCATCGAGACCGCCGGGTTCGTCGCCGAGATCCAGAGAAACTCGATGCTGCCTTGCTCGACATAGCGAAAGATTTGCATCGCATGGGTTGGTGGAGCCTTGTGCGGAATGATCGAAATATCAACGTCCCACAGTGTCGCGAGATCGCGGACGTGCTCCGAATTCTCCCAGTTGCGGAATCCGGGAAGGTCTCCGTCCGCCCCGCACTCCCGGTTGTTCTGCGCGGTGGGCTGGCCGTTCATCTGCAGCACCCCGCTTCCTGGCGCGCCGAGTTTTCCTCGCAGCAAGTGCATATTGTTCACCTGACAAGATGCCGCGGTTGCCTGCGCCGACTGGTAAAAGCCCTGCAAAACGGTGGAGAGCACCCGGGCGCTCGTGCCGAAAATTTGTGCAGCTTCTCGCACATCGTCGACCGAGACACCGCAGGTCTCAGCTACTGCCTCTGGCGTCCATGGTTCCACGACGGCCCGCAATGTGTCGACTCCGATGGTGTGGGCCGCGATGTAGGCCTCATCAATCCATCCGTTCATGAACAGTTCCCGGATCAGACCATTCATCAGCGCCTGGTTCGTCCCTGGACGCACCGCAAGGTGCACGTCCGCGACCCGCGCCACCTCAGTCTCACGCGGGTCGATACAGACAATACGTGGCCGGTCGGGCCCGGCGATCCGATCGAGCACCCTCGCCCACAGCACCGTCTGCGTCTCAGCCATATTGTGCCCGAACAGGAACATCGCGTCACACTCGTCGATATCGGCGTAGCTACCAGGCTGGCCATCCGCACCAAAGCTCTCCTTCATCGCCGCCGCCGCGGTCGCCGTGCACAATCGGGTGTTGCCATCCATGTGCGGGGTACCGATACCAGCCTTGCCGAGAACTGCCAGCGCGTAGTACTCCTCGAGAAACAATTGGCCGCTGGTATAGAACGCGTGGCTCAGCGGACCCTTGTCCGCCAAGAGCTGCCTGCTTCGCTCGACGATCCGGGACATCGCTGTGTCCCAGTCGGTCTCGACCAACTCGCCACCCATCCGGATGAGCGGACGAGTCAGACGGTCGCCGTTCGACATACCTTGCCAACTGCCGAAGAGGCCCTTCGGCCCGAGTCGCCCATGATTGACGGTGTCGATGGCTCGACCCCGCACTCCGACCATCTGCCCGTCTTTCACCGCGATGTCGCACGCGCAGCCATTGCTGCACAGCGTGCAAGCCGACTGCACCCAACGATCAACGTCGTCCTCACCGAGGCCATCAGCCAACTTCTGATCAACACGCACCGGCCACTTCTCGCCTCGGGCAAAGGGCGTCCTGGTACCCCAGATGTCGCCGATCCTGTCCACCATGACACTGCCCTCTTCCGCTCTGATTGGTAGTCTGCGCCCGCGAGCGGTCCAGATCAATGTCACGACGGGATTCATCTCAAGTGATCGGGACCGCCCCGGGTGTGGTTGACTCCTGGCCTGCGGAAATTCGTCTTCGCTGGAAAGATGTCATCCTGCCCAAGCCCTACCCACCCGAGTTCCGCCGTGATGTTGTCGCGGTCGCCCGGAAGTACGACGCCCCGCTGAATCAGATCGCGAAAGACTTCGGAATTTCAAATCCTGCCTGGCGAACTGGCTGAAGAAAACCGAGGTCATGCGCCGGCAACGCCGCCTCGGCAAACTCACCCCGATCGAGTTTGCGACAATAAAAATGGCCCTCACGGCGGCCTGAGCAGGTGGAGTACGGACGAAACCTGTGGAGAAACATGCAGCGATCCCAGGAGCCCGCCAACCTGTCGCCCATCCCCAGGGATATGCGTCGTCTCACGTCCGTGTCTTGGCTCCCGCCGGGTTCGCCGGAGTCGTGCGGCGCACCGATTCTCATAACTGCGTCGCATAACCGCATGCTCGAATAATGCTGCGCCGACTCTTAAAATCCGCGGTTTCCCTTCCGGGAACGAAACAAACCTTTCGTGGCGACCCTGCATCACCCGTTTAGGCTGCCTCGGACACGTCACACCAGCGGAGCAGTCCCTCGCAGCCGTCCTGCTGAGGGTCAGGCGCGGCTGAAGCGCACCCGCCAGAACTCCGGGCCTTGTTCGATGTAGCTCACGTCGAAAGTGTCGGGCCGGCTCTGCTGAAGTTCCGCCAGCATCCGTTGGGGGTCGTGCGGTTCGATCACGTCCAGGGCGAATCCCGGCACAACGGCGTCGAGCGCCCCGAAGACGGCCGCGTGCCGGATAGCGTGCGGGATAGTGCGGGCGTCGAGCACGATGGTTTCCGTCCCCGCGGTCGTCCCGTCAACGGCTCCATCTGCCGTCGGCCGGCCGAGTGCAATCGGCTCAGAACGACGCGCCGGAGCGATGAGTTTGGCTACGGTGAGCAGGATGACCGCGTCCTCGACGGCCTCCAGCGAGTTGCGGCCCGGCGGCATCGTGATCAGGTCCCCGCGCCATCCAGACCATGATGCGCCACCCGAGGTGAGAATGACCCGCCCCTCGAGGACCTGCACGGTCGCTTCAGCCAGGTTGTCGTGTTCTCCGAGGCGTTGCCCGGAACGGAGAGCGATCAGCGTTTGCCGGAGGACGTGTACGTGGCCGCCGTACACGGTCTCCGCGCTGCGACCACTGGAGGCGTCCCGTGCGTGATTGAGATGGTGACGCACGAGTGCGGGGAGCGACTTCTTTTGCATGTCGATCTCAACTTTCATTTCCCTCATGCTCCGCTACGGCTGCGCGCGTGTCAACGGTGCTGTGAGTGCCGCGCGTGGCTGGTCGGTGCGCCCGTTCGCAGTTCGGAGTCGGCTACGCTGCCAGCGCGTGGAGTCCGCTGATTTTTGAGCATCTCATATGGGTAGATCTCCGTTTTCCGGGCGGTCTAGGCGCATAGGGCCGCGATTCAGTCGAAGGTCCGTTAGCTGACGAAGGATGGTCCCTTGGCCTGACCGGACGGGGCAGGCTGCGTCTCACCGGTGACGAATACGCTCACGAGGATCGTCTGGTGCCCTCCGTCACGCGCGCGCCGAGACGGTTACCGTCACAGAACGAAATTTCGCCGCAAAATGAAACGGCGCGGGCCTATTTGGTTTCCACAGGAATGGCGGCTTCGCGCGCGCTCCGGTTGCGCAGCCAGGGGATGAGGCCACCGACGAGGAGCATTTCGATCTGCCGGGTCGAGAGTTCGTGGCGCACGGGATAGACCTCATCACGGGTTGTATTGCGCACGAGGATCTCCGTTCCGTTCGAGAGAGCCTCCCGGATCCCGTCGAGCACGAGCACGTCATCCTGCGAGATGCGATCGTGATCGGCCGCATCCGCGAACTGGAGCGCCAGCGCGCCGAAGTTGGCCAGGTTCTGCCAGTGGATGCGTGCGAACGAGACCGCCAGCACCACCCGCAGTCCGAGGAAGCGCGGGGTGATCGCGGCGTGCTCTCGAGAGGAGCCCTGCCCATAATTGGCTCCGGCGACGATCATATGGCCGGTCGTATCTCGGGTTAGGGCGGCGCGAGTCGGGTAGGTCGGGTCGACTTGGTCGAAGGTGAATTCGGCGAGCTTGGGGACGTTGCTGCGGAAAGGGAGCACGCGCGCACCCGCCGGCAGGATCTCATCCGTCGAAATGTCATCGCCCACGATCAGGGCGACGGGTGCCTCGATGTGCTCGGAGAGCGGTCCGAAGACCGGCAGCGAGGAGATGTTTTCACCCTTGACCAGATGTACCCCGATGGATTCCTCCGGCGGTAGAGGTTTCTCGAGCATCGCCAGGTTCACGCTCGACACTGCCGGAAGTGTGATCTGGGGATATTCCAAGCCGAAGAGCCCGGGCAGGTCCCGCGGATCGGTGATCTGTCCCGTCAGCGCGGCGGCGGCTCCCGTCTCCGGCGAACACAGGTAGACCGAGTCTTCCTGGGTGCCCGAGCGACCGGGAAAGTTGCGCGGCATCGTGCGCAGGCTGATGCTGCCATTCGCGGGGGCTTGGCCCATGCCGATGCAGCCCATGCAGCCGGACTGATGCAGCCGGGCGCCCGCCCCGATCAGATCCAGGGTGGCCCCCATGATGGTCAGGTCTTGCAGAATCTGCCGGGAGCTGGGATTGACGTCGAGGGACAGGCCGGGGAACGCCTGCCGCCCCTTCGTGATCGCGGCAACGATCGCGAAATCACGCAGGCCCGGATTCGCGGAGGACCCGATCACGACCTGTTCCACCGGGCGCCCAGCCACTTCGCGTACCGGCACGACGTTGCCGGGCGAGCTGGGAAGCGCGATCAACGGCACGATCTCAGCCAGGTCAATCTCCTCGGTCACGTCGTAGGTCGCATCCTCGTCCGCGAGCAGTTCGGTGAAATCCTGCTCGCGCTGTTCGGCGCGCAGGAATGTTCGCACTTGATCATCGGCCGGGAAAACGGTGGTGGTCGCGCCCAGTTCGGCGCCCATATTGGCGATCACGTGCCGATCCATCGCGGTCAGGGCGGCGAGGCCGGGGCCGTAGTACTCGACGATCCGATTGACGCCGCCCTTGACGCCGTGCCGGCGCAGCAGTTCGAGGATGATGTCTTTGGCGCTGGTCCACGGCGGCAGTTGTCCGGTGAGCTTCACGCCCCAAATTTCAGGCATCCTGATGTACAAAGGCTCACCGGCTATGGCTAGGGCTACCTCGGTGCCGCCGACGCCGATGGCCAGCATCCCCAGCGAGCCAGCGGCCGGGGTGTGGCTGTCGGAGCCAACCATGGTCTTGCCGGGGATGCCGAACCTCTGCATGTGCGTGGGGTGTGACACCCCATTGCCGGCCTTCGAAAACCACAGGCCGAACCGTTGGCAGGCGGAGCGGAGAAAGTCGTGGTCCTCCGCATTCTTGCTGTCGGCCTGCAACAGGTTGTGGTCGACGTACTGCACGGAAACCTCCGTGCGCGCGCGATCCAGTCCCAACGCCTCCAACTCCAGCATGACCAGGGTCCCGGTCGCGTCCTGGGTGAGGGTCTGGTCGATGTGCAGGCCGATTTCGGTCCCCGGCACCATCTCCCCTGAGACCAGGTGCGATGCGATGAGTTTCTGTGCGACGTTGTATCCCACGGTGAGCTTCCTTACTCGATAGCGGTGCCCGTCGGCATTCGTCGGTATGAATTGGCCTCCGGGGCATGCAACTGATACCACGGTAGGCCACTCGTGACGTCGGTGCTAGCCTTCTCAGGGCGAATGGACGTCCGCGGACCGAAAAGATGGACCGGGAAGACGGAGCTCTGGGACAGGCGAGCTACCGCGAGGAGACGGTAACACGGAGGCTCGGACGGCCGGCACGACGTCGATACAGCCAGCAACGGGCAACACGGCGGCCGTGACCCGCAGCACCGGCGTGACCACGGAAACCCCGGCCGTAGCCTACGGCTCCAACGTCACCGGCCAGCACGCCAGTTGGCTGACTGCCGGACGGAATAACACCATCCCTCGACCAGCGGGAGGCGCTGCCGGTCAATTCCGGCATAGTTACAGTTACTACAGCTTCTGGACGCAAAACGTTCCGCTCGAGCTCTCTTCGGCTTTGGGAATCGCCGTGTCCGACGCGCCGCCGGGCGCACAGATCCCCGTCACCAACGTGAGGGCGGGCAAACCCACTGCCGGGTCCGACCTCAGTGAGACATTCCGCCGCAGAAGACGAGACGGATGCAAACAGCCAAGTGACACGGTTTGGCGCAGCTACTGAGGGCGTGGTCATGAATTTCGACTCGAACAAATGCATCGGTGAATTGGCGTCAATGCCGCGGACAAAATTTATGTCGGGAAGGGTGCCGCAAACGATGCGACCGCGGCTTGAAACCGATCGAATATGAGAAGTAGTCGTGGCTCTCGTATATTCAGGACTTCAAAAACAGGACCACGTTTCTCAATGTACCCCAGCACCTTCGCTGGCGACCTCTCGTGGCATCGCCGATCGCCGACACGCCACTCATGATCGGACAGATTGCGGACCTCGAGATCGTCCATCGCGCACGGATCCTGATAGTGAATCGACGCTGCGTCCCCATCGTTGTGAGCGATTTGGACCGGCCCTACCTCGACCGACTTCTTGGTGTTGCGGGTGTCAGCTAACATCACGGCTCTATTCGTTAAAAAGGTACGGACCATCATCCGAAACGGCGGCTGGAGCGGGGCGGTTGGCTTTGTGAAGTGCGCTTCATCCAGCTTGCAACCGGACGCTGCCGCTGCGCCTGCGCGGATGCCAGTTCCGACGACGAAGCTGACGACGGCTCGGTAACGCCTTGGGCTCCCTGGCCCGCGTGCGCGGCCATTTGGGCGCCGAGGAAGCCCGAATAGACGGATGAGCTGACGGCGACGAACGTGAAGGCGAGTTTCACCGCGGTATTCGCTCGCGCTTCCGGCTGACCGGCGAGACGGGCCTCGTTGCCCAAAATTAGCCCCGCACCGCCGACACCGTGTGCAACAAATGCTGCCAACTGCACGGGAGCCCAGCGTTTCCAACCCGCCGTAGCCACCGGAATACGTTCTTTCGGATCCTTGACCGTTGCAGCTGCACCGTTAAGCCCGACCGCACCCATGAGCGAACCGCCGAACCAGGCAGCCAATCCGATGTCATGCAAGCTTCGAACGAGAGTGTTACGTTGCGACAAGATGTGTTCCTCTGAATCGTCGGGTGTGCGTGTCACGCGGTCATCAGTAAGACGTTTCCTCGTCCTGAAATGTCATGAAAATTCACAAAAAAACGCCCCAGGTTTTTTTGTGACGAAATCTTGACCTGCGCTGGCCACTCATTCAAGGCCGACACATCATCACAAAGCGCACCGGCGTCCCCGCAAAGAACGTGACCGGTTCCGCTCGCAACCCTTCCGATACTTGCTGCTGAAACGGCTGTGCAACTTGTTCTGCGGAGCACGGCCAGAGTGGCGCTCTGACCTTTTCACTGACCAGATGAGCGATGCCAAACCTCGAAGTAGCGCTGGAAACACCCCTCCACTTTTTCCTTCTCATTTGGAACCTGGTGCTGATCGCTGGCCGTGATCAACACCCAACTTTTCAACCACTGATCCCCTGGGACCAGCAGAACCAACGACGAACATCCGAACACTTGCGAGACATCGCTGCGATAGTCAGCGACCGATGCTGTACCGCGGCACACCGTCACGTTGGCGTCCGACGACGGCGCCGGCCTGGCGATTTTGGGACAGATAAGCCTCACTTGCCGGCGAGGGTAAGGAAGATATAGCCTCCGTTGTCATCCTGTGTCAGCGTCACAACTCCAAACGACCAGCCGCCAGGGCACGGCGCCGACATCGTGGTGCTTCTGGGGAGCGCCACAGCGGTCGCCCTGACCACCGTGGCGTTCCGAGACCAGATGGGACGATTCCACGCACTGTTCCCGCCAGCCGCTCTCGCGGGCCTCGATCAGCCGGGGAACGCTGCGTCGTAGACCGCGCGAAGCTCGGCACTGTCGGCCCCGGTGACGCCGCAGCCGGTGATCGTTCCATTGACTGCACTGATGAGGTAGCTCTGGCCGACCGTGAAGAGCACGCCCGAGGAGTCGGAGGTCATCGCGTCGCCCTGCGCGACCTCCACGCGGTCAGCGACGTCGCCGGTGAAGCGCTCCGTGACCTCCAGCATCACGGTGTCACCTTGGGTCGGCAGCACCGTCGCGGCGAACGCCTGCTCCTGCGCTGCGACGGTCGCCGGCTCGAGCGCGAGGCAGCTGCCACTCGCGAGGCCGTCGCCCATGGGAGGTTGCAGCGCCTCGACGGTGGGTTCCGGGCCGCCGAGGACGAGGGGCGCGACGATTGCAGCGGCGATGGCAAGGCCGGCGGCGACACCGACCATTGGCATCCACCGCCGGAAGGTGCCTCGCGGCGCCTCGGGGGTGCGGGTCGTGGTGGTAGCGGACTGATTGGTCATGATCTGCTCCATTCTGTGGTCGAGCCACGTCGGCGAGGCAGGGGGCAGCGCACGGGCCGGATCGGCGGCGCGCAGCTGATCGCGCAGTGCACGGTCATCGTCGTGCATCTTCGCTCCCTTCGTCGTGAGTTACATGTCCGGTCGGGGCGTCGGATTTCAGTAGCTCCTGTTTGAGCCGAGCCTTCGCACGGTGAAGGCGGATCGCCGCTGCGTTCGCGCTGATGCCGAGCACAACGGCAATCTGCGGGCTCTTCAACTCGTCCCACGCCCACAGCCGCAGGATCTCGGCGTCGTTTCGACGCAGGCCGGCCAGGGCTGTGGTCACGCGGGCCGCCTCGGCGGTGCCATCGACAGTGGATGCTGCGGCATTCTCGTCCGCAGCAACCGGCGGCGGCGGGTCGATGGCGATGATGCGGCCGATGAGACGGGTGCGACGACGCTCGGCGCGTCGGGCGTTGCTGAGGCACTGTCGAGCGACGACGATCGCCCAAGGGAGGGCGTCGTCGGGCACCTCGTCGAGGCGGCGCCAGCACACCAGCAGGGTGTCGCCGATCACGTCATCGGCCGTCGCTGCGTCGGTGCGGCGGTGCAGGTAGCGGCGCACAGGGTCGACGACGAGCACGACGAGGTTGCGCATCCGCTTCTCGCGCTCGGTGTCGGTGTCGGTCACAACTCTCATACTGAGGCATGTCCGGCAGGGGCGCGGGGATTTCATGCGAAATGCTCTCGCACCGTTTTACCCTGTCAGCTTCCCGCGCGTGGCAACGTCAATGCCTCTCGACGTGGGCCTTGCGGCGAAGAGCGGCCTGGGCAGCCCCTTGGCCCGACCAGCACGGGTCAGCCCCTTCGGGTGGCTTCGCGGATGCCCGCCACCTCCGCGGCTGGGTGGCCGCATCGGGAACGCGGCTGGAGCGCGACCGGCCGACTCGGCAGACCGCCTGGCCAGGAGCACCGCCCGTCGACACGGTCGACGAGTTGGTGCCCAGACGGGTCTACCTGTCCGCACCGCCCAGGCTGCATTAAAGGGAATGACTTCCCGAGGCAGTTGCGACTCCGCCCACAACGGTAAGTGGTCCGAGATCCGCCAGGACACTTCAGCGCGTGTTCGGCTGCCCAGCATTGGCTGGGCAGAAGAATCCACTCATTCTCCCTGTCCGAAATGCTCGCGGAAGCTCACCACTCGGGCATCGGAACTACCCCCCCTCAAGCGAGTGTCACCGACCTGATGGCCCGGTGCATCCAGGTGCAGCAGTAGATGAACGTGCCACTATTTTGATCGGCATGCTGATCGTCGTCGACTCTGTTGCGGTGTTTTGATCGGGGTGTTCGCCAAGACGTGCCAAGAGGGTTCCGACTGCTTTTTTGCCCTGTTCGCTTGCGAATTGATCGATCGTGGTGAGCCCGAAGACCTCGCCGAGCGGATGGCAATCGACTCCAATGACGGAGACCTGCTCTGGAATGCAAATATCGAGATCGCGTGCGGCGACGATGGTTCCAACGGCCATTTCGTCGGAGGCGCAGACAATACCGGTGAGCCGGTTGCAGAGATCTGCCAGGAGCGATTTGGCTTCTGCGTAGGCGCCATTGATCGTGTAGTCGCCGACCACTGACCAGGCGGAGCGTTGCTCGAGGCCGGCGGCTGTCATTGCTGCGGTGTATCCGTCGCGCCGTGCTCGGGAGACGGAGAAGCAGTTGAGCGATTCGTTCTCGCCCCCGACATGGGCGATCTGGGTGTGACCAAGGCTGATCAGGTGTTCGGTAGCAAGGCGCCCCACGGCTTCTTCGTCTACGACGAGCGAGTCGACACCAGATAAATGCCCCCCGATGCTCACTGTGGGGATGCGCATCGACAGCAATTGTTCGACATCGGATGTTCGTTATCGGGTTGGCGATGCTCGCATTCGGTGCCGGCTGGATGCTCGGGCACCGCCAGGCTGCACGTCATCAACGATTGCCCGATCCGGGCGGCCCGGGCACCTGAGAACTTGCCCCTGCTTCGCCCGCGAGCTCACCACCCAACTGACAGCCTCCCCGGTGAGTCCTTTAAAAACACGGCGGTCCGTGCGGGTCTGAAAATTATGGCGGCGGAGATTGCACCTACGGCGATGACGATCCCGGCCATCCACATTGGGGTGAGGTCCTCACCGGTGATTCTCCAGCCGAAGAGGACGGCCATGACACGGCTGAGTAAACCAAGAAAGGCCGTGGTACTTGCGGCAAGAGGAGCGCAGTGGCCCGACAACTGAACAAACCGGCCGATTGCCGGCTTCTACACCTAGTCGAGCACGCGGGAGCGCTGCTCGCGTCCCGATTCGCCGTACGGCCACGCCGAGGGCTCCGGGTCGCTTGCTGTGTTGAGCCTTGCAAGGTCCACTGCGGTGAGCGCGACGTCGACGCTGCCGAGGTTGTCGGCAAGCTGCTCGGTGGTGCGTGCGCCGAGAATGACCGAGCTGACTGCCGGTTGCGCGCTCACCCAGGCCAGTGCGATACGCGACATCGACTGACTGTGAACGTCAGCCAGACCTTGCAGCGCCTCGAGTACACGCCACGTCCTCGCCTGGGCGGAGCGCAGGTCGTAGGCCTCGACGCCGCGCTGGGGATCCTCGCCCAAGCGAGTCGCGCCGGAGGGGCGCTGGTGCTGTGAGTACTTGCCAGCCAGCCAGCCGCCACCGAGGGGCGACCACGGGAGCACTCCTAGGCCGTTGGCTTCGCAGGCAGGCAAGATTTCCCACTCCACCTCGCGCGCCAGCAGATTGTATTGCGGCTGCATTGAGATGAGCGGGAACCGACCGCGAGCGGCCGACGCTGCCTGAGCAATCTGCCAGCCAAGGAAGTTTGAGAGGCCGGCGTAACTAATTTTGCCCGACTGAACCGCAAATTCAAGAAACCCGAGGGTCTCATCAAGCGGGGTGATGGGGTCCCACGAATGCACCTGATAAAGGTCGATGTGGTCGACGCCCAGCCGCCGCAACGTGCCGTCGAGCGCGCGCCGCAGGTGCCGGCGCGACGTGCCGGAATCGCGCGGGTCCACGCCGACGGGAAACCGCCCCTTGCCCGCAATCACGAGCCGGTCCCGCGCGACACCACTTTGGCCGCGCAGCCATTCACCAACGATCTCCTCCGACTGTCCACCGCTGTACACATCGGCGGTCTCCAGCATGGTGCCGCCGGCCTCCGTGTACTGATCCAGCTGAGCATGCGCCTGCTCGGCGTCAGTTTCGGCGCCAAAAGTCATCGTTCCCAACGCGAGCGAGGAAACGGCGAGCCCGGAGCGTCCGAGGGTGGTGTACTTCATTCTTGGGTGACCTTTCTAGAGCGACGAAAGCGGAGAGCGTGGCCGAAAAACGCCGACGAATGCTTCCACGTCGGCATCGACCCGCAGGTCAATTGTCCATGATTCGGGTCAGGGAATTGGCGAAGCCGGGTGCGCAGGTGCGCGCCTGGCCTCGCTAAACGGCGAGACAGCGCTACGGCGTCTTTGATCACTGTCTTCGCTTCGTCGCCACCGCACGGTTGTCTTCGATATCGGCTCAGCCTACGAATGACATTGCGCACGACACCTGTCGCGACCTGAACATCGAGGTCGATAAGACACTCCCCCATCGCTCACAGACGAACGGCCGAGTCGAGCGTTTGCACCGCACTTTCGGCGCCTCCCGAATTGGAACCGCTGACCCGCACGGTGTTGAAAAACGCCGTCACCCAGCGGGACGTGACGCCAGGGTTGGTGTCACCGCCAGTAGTTGTGGCGTCGTCCCGCACCGGTATCTGGTGGCGTTTCAGTCGGTTGCATGTGGCGATTCGTCGCGGCGTGACAAAGCAAACTTCTGCCCCCTGATACCAGTGGGGACAGAGTGGTTCAGCGCTCGGCCGCCCAAGCGATACAGGTACCACGCCGCAACTCCAATGGCGAGTGACAAGACCGTCCCGAACCAGGGAGCGCTGATCTCCCAAGCCGGGTAGACGACCCAGTGGGTGAGGTATATGAACAGGGATGCGCTGGCCAGAAGTCGCACGGCCGGCACGAGGGCCCGGTGTATTCGCAGCTGCTGTACCCAGATCAATAACAGTATTCCGCCCACTACAACCGCTTCGCGCGCTGGATCCCCGAAGAAACCGGCCGTGGCGACGATCGCCGCCACGGACACTGCCAGTCGCTTTCCCCGGCTGTCGGCCCGGGCGATGACCCACCCGAGCACGAGAGACCACAGCACAGTGATCACGGCGTAGCGTTCAACACCTTCAGCTTCGATCCCCACGAGCGCAAACCGGAGCGTGACCGCTGCCACAAAGAGAGCAACGGAAAACATCCATGGATGTCGGCGCTCAAGACGATCGATTGGGCGAATGAGGAACATGGCCGCCAAGCCGAGTATCGTCCAGACGGCGGCTTCGAGGAACCAGAATTGCCATTGCTCGTTCCAGCCACCGTCGCCGGGAACAATGTTGTTGACCAACAAAGTGGTGGTCCAGGTGTACTTGCCGGTGAACACCGCGACGGCACCGATCCACAGCGCGGCCGGAACCGCGATTTGGGCTGCGCTCGTGAACAGGCGGCGAACGCGCGTCGCCCCCGCCACGTTGGCAAGCTGGAACCTGGCAAGGTTGTACCCGGCGACGGCGAGCAGCAGATGCGCGCCGCCCTTCAGTGTGATCAGATCAGCATGGGTGGCAACGATCAGCACGATAGCCACAGCGCGAAGTACGGCGGGAGTCTCTACTCGGGGAAAACGGCCCCACCATCCTCTGCCTGTCGCCGCTGTTCGTTTCTCCCATTCGCCCGCAACAGTGCGATCAGCATGTGGGGAAGATCCTTCGGCCAAGGAGGCGAGGGTCTGAGCCGATTGGCTGGGCCAATTTCGTGGCAGGGCCCCGAGCAAATCTTCCAGCCGCAGGGTCACCTCAACGTAGCTCAACGAATCCCCACCAAGCCCGGCGAACGAGTCGTTGATCGTGGCGTCGGGTCGCTCGAGAAACACGATGAACAGGTCACGAATCATGTCGGCGGTTGCGCCCTGCCCCCCGTTCACCCCTACCGACGCCTTTTGAGCGTCAATCATTTCGGCGTACCGCACGAGCGCGGCAAAATCGGGCTTGCCAGTGACCGTATGCGGAAACTCACTGATCGGGTAGACACGTATCGCGTGAGCGGGAATGCCGAGTAGTGCAGCGGCGCGGGTTCGTGCGCGGTCAACGAAGCGGGCCGCGCGGACGAATACGAGCACGTCTTCTCCGGTGCTCGCGGTACGAGCTTCGAATCCTTCCTGGGTAAGGAGGCGTTGAACGGAATCGAGGTCGACCCGGAGTCCGTACAGCTTCACAAATCGGTTCAGCCGGCCCACGACCTCGAACATGCCGTCGTCGCGGTGCCGGGCAAGATCGCCGGTGCGAAGCTCGTGAACGGTGCGCCCGAGGGCGAAGTCTGCGGGTGTTTCTGCGTAACCGAGCATGACGTTGGGGCCCTGGTAGACCAGCTCGCCGACATCCGTTCCCGGCGCAGCATCGATGCGTAGGCGACCGCCTGGGATGGCGCGGCCGATTGCGCCAGCGGAATGGGAGGCGAACTCCGCGGGGACGTACGCCATGCGCGCGGTTGCCTCTGTCTGCCCGTACATAACGAAGAATTGGAATCCGCGACGTTCCCCGAGGCGCGCAAAGCGGCGCACCGCGTCGGGGGCGAGGCGGCCACCGGCTTGGGTGAGGTAGCGGATGCTCGCGGGCAACCGATCAGTGAACTGGCCCGCCTCAAGAAGCTCGAAGGTATACGGGACGCCAGCGATGGAGGTGATCCGGTGCGTCGCGGCCTCGTCCCAGAACGCCGCGTCGGCTACCGACCGTTCAGTGAGGACAACGCTCGCTCCCGCCACGAGATGACTGTTCAATACGGAGAGCCCGTAACAGTAATGCAATGGGAGCGTGGTCACTGCCCGGTCAGCGGGGGTAAGACGCAGATACGACGCTATGGCGTGTGCGTTGCTCAACACGTTTTGTCGCGATAAACGCACGAGCTTGGGCGTCCCGGTCGACCCGGACGTGCTCACCAGCAGAGCGAGGTCATCAGCGAAGCTGTGCGCGGAGCCGGGCCGTATCTCCCGCAGAGCCGCGTCACCCCCGCTGCCGGCAAAAAGGACATCAGGATTGAACCGGTCAGCGAGCGACGCGCGAAGAGTCCGCGATGCTTCGTCGTCACCCGGCGGGACTAGAAGTACGGGGTGTCCGCCTTCCAACGCTGCAAGGTACGTGACGATCGACTCGACGGCGTTGGTCGCCTCCAGCATCACCAGTCGCCGGACACTGCCCAGCTCGTGTCGACGTGCAGCGGCCAGCTGGGCCACCTGGGCATAGCTGACAGTTCCACTGTCAGTGACGAAGGCGACGTCCTCGTCTGCGCCGCTGAGGAGCCTTAGTCGTGGAGCGGGTACGGTTTGGAACACGGAACACTTTCGAACGATACGTGGAAGCTTGTTAGGTAAGGATAACCTACATGCGTCTACGGTCCTCCGTCTTCACAACCCGGTCGTCGAGGTCAAACCGGTCGGCCGCCCTAAATCACCTTCGAGTCGCAGAATCGCGTTCTCTGTGTGACAGGCGGGAATGGCCCGCAACCTCGTTGCCCCTGGACCGCCCGTGCCTATCCCAGCCGCGACACGACCGTCTTGATCAGCGGCCAGACGCGTTCCACGGACTTGTGATTCACCCGCTCCGCAGAGGAATGCAGGGCCTGAAGTTCGGTGCCGATCGAGATGATGTCGGTGACCGGCACTCGCCTGCTGAACATGCCGAGCTCGAGCGAGCACTGAGACACCTCGACGTTGGGCTCCTTGCCGAGCACGTCACGGTAGGCCTCGGATGCCGTAGCCAGGAGTTGAGATTGAGGACGATACGGGAATTCTGGAGCGTCGAGGCCGTAGAGCTCGCACACGACACCACCACCGGCGAGCGCCACGAGCGCCTGTACGCGTTCGATCAGCTCGTGCTTGCGCGAGGTGAGGGCCGACGTGACCGTCGACATCACACGTGCACCCTCAGGAGTCGGCCGCACCGTTCCGACGTTGTTCGACGTCTCGACGCGACCGGGGACGTGCAGATTCCAACTGATCACCCCCTGGGGGATAAGGCGCAAGATGGACATGAGCCGGAGCCCGGCAGCCCGCGAAAACGCAACATCGGGACGTCGTGCATCCTTGAGCTCGACCCGAATCGCGGGGTCAGAAATCTGGTACTCACTCTTGAGTTCTATGTCTAGCTCGGCGATCAGAGCCTCAACCGAATCCGCGTCCATGTCGTTGAAGACGATAACAGCGGAGGCATCGGCCGGGATAGCGCTATTTTGCGCGCCTCCGAGAGGATTGGCAATGCGCACCTCGTGCGCACCCGCGAGCCTGTGGATCGCGCGGGCCAGCACCTGCAGGGCGTTCGCGCGCTCCAGCTGGATGTCGAATTCGCAGTGACCGCCATTGAGCCCGCGCACCTCCAGCGAACGCGCACTGGTCAAGGCATCCGGTGTTGACTCGAACTCGCCCGGGACGTCAACCGTGAACGTCACGTCCCCGCTGCAACCCGCGAGGATCTCTGCGTCGGTGATCCAGTTGAAGTCGATCATGCGACGCCCAGAGAGTTGCGAGACGTCGAACTGTCCGGCCCCCACCTTCCCCTTTTCCTCCATGGCTGTGAGCACTGCCTCCAGCGGCGGATGAGGGATGTCCTTCGATTCCAGCAGCGCGAGAATGTAGGACACTCCGATTCCGTTGTCCGCCCCCAGAGACGTTCCCGTCGCCGAGATGTACTCGCCGTCGACCACGAGGCTCAACGGTTGGTTCAGGAAGTCGAACTCGACGCCCTCTGCCTTCTCGCAGACCATATCGAGGTGGCCGTGCAGGATCAGCGGCGCTGCGTTCTCGAGGCCTCCCTGACCGGGCTTACGCACGAGAACGCAGTGCAGGTCATCCTTCATCGCCTCGAGCCCACAGGAGCGCGCGAAATCCACGATCCAGTTGGCGACCTGCTCCTCATTACCTGAGCCTCGCGGGATGCTCGTGATCACCTCGAAAAATCGGAATACCTCGCGGGGCTCGAGGTCTTTGAGCACGCCAGAGTTGGTCGTCTCCAGGATCTCCGTAGCAGTCATGTGCGATCCCTCTCGTTGGTTACTTGACAATGCTTGACTTGTTGCGGGACATGGTGAGGGCGACCACCGCGATGATGACCGCGCCGTAGACCAGGCTCTGCGCTTGGGCGTCGATACCGACTGCGGTCGTCGCGATGGGAACAAGTGCAACGGTCAGCGCTCCGAAGATCACCGTGAGCGGATTGACGACGCCCCCGGAGATCGACGTTCCTCCGATCAGCGCTGCGGCGATGGCGGGAAGCAGCAGGTCGCTACCAAGGCCGGTGGGCGACGCGGAACCCGCCTGCGCGATGATCGCGATGCCGGCGAGTCCGGCGGCGAACCCAGAGAGCGCGAACGCCAGCACCTTGAGCGAGCGCGTTCGGACCGCAGAGAAGATCGCGGCGGACTCGTTCTTCCCGATGGCCGTCATCCCTCGGCCTACGCGGGTATAGCGCAGAAGTACCCAGAGAGCGACCGCAAGCAGCACGCCCATCCAGAACGTCATCGGCACATTCGCGATTCCGCTTTCATACAACGAGTGAACGCCCTCCCCGTTGCTGGAGACATAGACGGTCGTGCGGCCGCTGGCCACGAGCGCGACGGCTTGAAAAATTCCCAGCGTGCCGAGTGTCAGCGCAAAGGACGGTACCTGCGCATAGGCGAGGATCAAACCGTTCACGGCTCCAAAAGCCGTGGTGGCAAGGAGAACGATCAGCGGCGATAGACCCGCTACGGGCCCGAGCGTGAGCGCAAGCAGGATTGCACCCAACAGGCCGATCGCGGCATTCGACAGGTCGATCGACCCGACGTTGAGCACCATTGCCTGCCCGAGGGCCAGCAGGAGGATAGGGGCCGACGACGACGCGATGATCGCCAATCCTCCTCCCCCGATGAAAGCTGGCGTGAGGATCGCAACGACCAGGAGTATCGCGAGGAAGATGACGATCGGGCCAATCGCATGCCAGCCTCCGATGCGCTTCACGGACGGGAACTTAGCGCGGGCGGGGACGGGGGCGGGGACGGGGACGGGGACGGCAACCTTCGTTGTCTCGTTGTCAATCTTGGACATCAGAGCATCCTTTCGAGCAGGTCCAGAGTCGCGGGACTATCGTGGCCGAGGTCGAAGACCCCTGAGATCCGACCGTCGCGCATCACCACGATGTCATCGGCGATATCTAATGCCTCATCGATCGTGTCGGGTATGAGGATGATTGCGGTGCCGTCATCGCACACCGACCGGATCTGCGCATTGACTGTTTCGGCCGCGCCCGGGTCGAGGCCTCGGAGCGGGTGGTCCAGCACGAGCGCCTTCAAATTCGAAGAGTTCAACCACTTCGCGAGGACAACCTTCTGCTGGTTGCCGCCAGAAAAGTCTTGCAGCATATGCTCGGGTTCCCTCGGCCGGATGTCCAACTTCTCAAACCACATCCGTGCCAGAGCAAGCCTGCGTCGGGGAAGCTCGAACGGCCCAAGTGCTGCGGAGCCGGGATGCGTGAGCGTGATGTTTTGATCCGCTGGCATTTCCCCCACCATTCCCTCAGTCTTGCGCTCCGCGGGGACATAGCCGACCCCAAGGTCGACGGCATGCTTGATGGACAACTGGCGACCGGAGTAGCCCGCGATCGAGACCGATCCGGAGTCAAAGCCTTCGGCCCCGAATATCGCACGCGCCACGGACTCGCGGCCGGAGCCACTGGTGCCCAGAATGGCCAGGATTCGGCCGGGGTAGGCATTGATCGACACATCCGCATAGGAGCCTGCTCGGGTGAGGTCGTGGATCGAGATGACTGGACTGCTCGTCGGCTCAATACTGCGCCGGTTTCGAACAGCAGCGTGGGTCTCCCGACCAACCATGAGGCGGAAGAGTTCCTCTTCGGTCACGTCATCTACTCGACGGTCGGCGATTAATTCACCATCGCGCATGACGACTACGCGGTCGCAGATGCGCATGACCTCGTCGAGGCGGTGCGAGACGAAGATTACCGAGCCGATGTCGCGAAGCTTAGAAATTTCCCTCTCCAGGATCGCGGTCTCGGTCCTCTCCAGGATCGCGGTCGGTTCATCGAGGATCACGAGAGGAGTGGTGTGGCTGGCAGCACTTACCCGGATCGCCCTTGCGATCTCGACCATCTGGCGATCAACGAACGACAGGTCGCTGACCCGCGTCTTCGGATTCAAGTGCGATCCGATGAGGTCGAGAGCCTTGGCCGCGTCGGCGTACAGGCGTCGCCAGTTGTATAGCCCGAGGCGGTTGACCCCGCCCCGGCCGATCGGGGTGTTCACCTCGATGTTTTCGGCGACGGTGAGGTTCGTGAACAGCGATTGCTCCTGATGAACGACCCCGATCCCCGCGCGCAGGGCATCGGCTGGTCCGCGGAACTGGACTGCCTGCCCGTTTACCGCGATTGTTCCTTCATCGTGGCGATAGTTGCCCGAGAGGATCTTCAGTAGCGTGGACTTGCCAGCGCCGTTTTCTCCGATCAGGCCGATGACCTCACCCGATTGGATTTCAAGCGACACCCCGCGAACGGCACGATTCGATCCGAAGCTTTTGGAGACGCTGTCGAGGCGAAGCACTGCGGGAGTTGTGATGACGTCGTTCACTTTGCCACCTGCAATCTGTCGCGCTGCGACCACGCGGCGAACACGATGGCGGCGACCAGGATCGCGCCGGTAACAGCCGACTGATAACTCGACTCAACGCCGGAGAGTATCAGGCCGTTATTGAGGATCGTGAGCAGGAATACGCCCAATACCGTGCGCAGGATCCCCCCTTTTCCGCCGCCGAGGTGCGTTCCTCCGATGACAACGGCTGGGATGACGATGAAGAGCACACCGGAGCCGACGGTGGGTGACCCGATGTCGAGTTGAACAGTGGCCAGGATGCCGCCGAGACCGCTCAGCAGAGCGGCGATGGCGAAGACGGCGACCTTTACACGGAAAGCGGGAAGGCCCGCCGAGCGCACGATGGTCTCGCTGTTTCCAATGGCGAGAGTCACTCGGCCGATCCGGGTACTGCGTAGAACGAATATGCCGAGACCGATGACGAGCAGCGCCACCCAGAACGAATTAGGGAGCCCCAAAGTAATGGTGGAGGTCCAGCCCTTGAGCCCCTCGTCCTCGAGGCGAGGGAGGAGGTCGGTCCCATAGAGCATGGTGGCGATTCCGAGCCCGACATACCACATTCCCAGAGTGACGATGAATGAGGGAACCTTCAGTGCGGTGAAAATGAGGCCGCTGGCCACACCGAGCACGAGTGCCACGCCGAGCGCGATAACCCAAGCCCATGGCCCCAGGTCCACTCCTCCGCGCGAATTGGCACTGAGGAGGATCCAGGTCATTCCGGTTGCCCCCATGACTCCCTCTACGGACAAATCGATCGATCCGAGGAGGATGACCAAGGTCGCCCCCACAGCAACGATCAAGGGGATGGCGGACTGGGTCAGTACATTCTGAAAGTTGGAGGCAGTCAGAAAACGTTCGTTGAGCAAGGAAAACACACCGATAAGGACGGCCAGCGCCACGAGTAGACTCAGCGGCTCGGCGAGACCGCGGAACCGAGCGCGGCGCTCAATGCCGGATTCGCGGATCCTGATCGCGGTGGTGCTTATACTCCCAGCGCCCTGTTCCGATAAAACTTTGTCAACCATGAGCATTCTCCTCGCAGAAACCGATCGCATAGTGGTGATGCGCCTGTTCCCGGCCCTCATCGATTAGACGAGGGCCGGGAACAGGCTGGCCGTAATGCTACGGCTTGGGCAGGACCTCGGGCCCACCGCCGCCGGTGAGGGTCGCCGGCTCGGTGTCCCACGGGCCCTTCTCAACGAGCTGGTCGACGAAATCAGCTGCCGCCGTGGGAGTGTCGTACTTGAGGTACTCGCCAAGGGTGTCGGGCGTCACACACTTAATGTCGAAGAAGCTCGTGCGCTTCTCCTTCGGCAGTTCGGACGGAACGATCTCTCCGGTCGCGGCCAGGTAGGCCGTGTACAGGCCGATGGCGGAGGCCATGTAGCCGCGGTGGAAAGTTTCCCCGACGATGGCGTTATTTCCGTAGCCCTCCTTCATCAGTTTCACCGTGTCGGGGTACAGGCCATCGGAGGCGAACTTCACTTTGTCCAGCAAACCCGCATCGTCAAAGGCCTGGATCGCGCCGAGCTGCATGCCGTCATCGGCGCTCCAAACGCCATTGATCTGATCTCCGTACTTGGCGATCAGATCCTTTGCATTCTGGTTGGCGAGCTGCGGGTCCCAGTTCGAGGGCTGGTTCTCGAGGATCTTAATATCGGGGTAATTTTCACGCATTTCAGCCTCGAAGCCGGCGACACGCGTCTGACTGGTCGTGCTGTCCTGCACTCCGGGGAACATGATGACATTGCCCTTGCCACCGAGCGCATCGCCGATCGCCTGAGCGTTGCAGCGACCAGAGTCCACACCGGGGTGCTTCTGGAAGGCCACAAAGTTGTCGCCCGAATCCCAGGGTTCGAAGTTATCTGGCTTGTTCCACCAAATCGATACGTAGCCACCGGCACGCTTCACCGCGTCCACGATCGTCGGGGTGTCCGAGCTCGCTACGGTGTTGACGAACATCACGACCTTTTTGCCCTGCGCCAGGATGGCCTGGATCTTCGAGATTTCAGTCTGCGACGAGCCCTGCGAGTCAATGATCTCGAGGGGAATGTCAAGCTTTTTGGAGAGAGCCTTCGCCCCTTCAATGTTGGCAATGAAGTAGGGGTTGGTAGTATTGATGACGGATGCCACGAGGACGAGATCCTCTTTGGCGATCGGCCCGGAGGAACCGGTAGCGGTTCCACCCGCGGTCGACGTGCACCCGGCGAGTGCGAGCGCAGCGACGGCCGCGAAAGCGGCGAGTCGGAGCGCGCCGCGTTTGTTTCTGAGAGACATCTTTGACTCCTTTGTCGTGGGTAAGGCTTGAATTCAAGTCGCTTGCATTTTTATTCAGTAAATAAATTTTGATTCACTGTGAGGATAAGGGTACTTGCGCGTGCGCGCAAGAGGATTTCACCCCACAGTCCACACGTGACCGATTCGTTACGATGTGGCGCCGGGAGATCATGCGTCAGCGCAAGGTTCGGAAAAAATCCCGAACGTCATTTACGTAGATATCCGGTTCCTCCAGAGGAGCGAAGTGGCCACCGCTGCCGTGGACCCGGTACTGCTTGAGGTTGAAATACTTTTCCGTCCAGGTTTTCGGAGGCTTGTAAATTTCTCCCGGGTAGATCGAAACCGCAGTCGGCGCTCCCACAACGGGGAAGCGGCTGTGACTCGGCGTCCAGGGATTTCCGCGGCACTCCCAGTAGTACCGGGAAGAGGTCCCTCCCGTTCCGGTAAGAAAGTACACCGCGGCGGTCGTGATCAAGTCATCTTTTGGCCAGACTTTCTCGAATGCCGCAGTGCCGCTACCACGTTCCGCGAGTCCCCAAAAGTACCGCTTCTCGGTGATCCACGCTAGCTGAGCCGCCGGGGAGTCGGCGACAAGCGCCGCGAGTGTCTGTGGCTTCGTCAGTTGGAGCTCCCCGTAGCCGCTTTCATTCTCGACGAACAGCTTGCCGCGATCAAACCACCCGGCTTCGTCCGCGGAGTACTCGCTCGCCGCCGGCAGTCCCAGAGCAGAGTCGTACCTGACGCCTTCCGGCTGATCGGGATGTTCCGCGAGATAATGCGACATCTGAGCCGGAAAGTGGGTGTAGACCCCGATGACGTCTGATTCGTACTTGTGACCGTGCTGTTGGGCGATCAGCGCTCCCCAGTCGCCCCCCGCCGTCGCGTAGCGGTCGTACCCGAGAATCTGTTTCATGAGCACGTTTTCGAGATCGGCGGTCTTCCAGAAGTTCCATCCCGTCTCCGTCAGCGGTGACGAGAACCCATAACCGGGCAGTGAGATGAGAACCACGTCGAACGAGTCGGATTCCTTGCCGCCGTACTTCACCGGGTCTGTCAGAGGCTCGATGATCTTGCGCACGTCCCAGAACGTCCAGGGCCAACCGTGGTGGAGCAGCAGCGGCATCGGGTTCTTCCCTTTGCCGCGCACGTGAATGAAGTGAAGGGGAACGCCCATCACATCCACTTTGAAGTGTGGGAGTTCGTTCATCTGGCGCTCCACGGCGCGCCAGTCGTACTCGTTGATCCAGTAGTCGATAAGGGTGCGGTGATACTCGGTGTTGTAGCCGTAGCGCCAATCTTCGTTCCCAAAGTCCTGGGGAAACCGTGTCCGCTTCAGCCGCTCCATCATGTCGTCAAGATCTGCGTCGGGGATGCGGATCTCGTACGGACGGACCTCAAACGAATTCGACAATGTAGAACCTCCTTGTTCCGTGCCGCATCAGCGCTGCGTTTTATATTCAACATGTGCGTACATATTCAGTTTACATCTTGACCGGGTCTGCATGTCAACGAATTGTGTCAATTTGCTCAAATCCGCGTGTGGCGCTGTGCGGTTGCCTCGCTTAGAGACTCCGTCGAATGCGTGAAATTGGGGCCCAGAACCTGCGCTAGAGTCTGCGGACAGGGATCAAATGCCGTCGTCGGGTCTTGCCGAAGCGTCGGATCGCTACCGATGCAGTCTTCACGAGAAAGCGAAGTGGATCATGGGCACTGCCCTCGACAAGTACGCAGATATGAAGCCGAACTGGGATTACCCGGTCATCATTGAGTCTCACATCAATGGGATCCGTACCAAAGAAATGAACCCGAACACCCCCATTTCTTACGAGGAGATTGCGGAAGACGCGATACGCTGCTGGGAGGCCGGTGCCGGCGCGATCCACGCCCACAACACCAGTTTCGATCTCATGGGCGAAGACGCGTACAAGGATTACATGCGCACGTGGGACAAGGTGTTGCAAAAGCACCCTGACATAACGTGGTACCCCACCACCTGTAACAATCTTCGCCTCAAGGGCGACGAGAACGGGCTCCAGCACGTTCCCTTCCTCATCGAGAAGGCAAACGTTCGGATCGCCTGTGTCGACACCGGACTCACGCTCTTCGCTACGCAAGCGGACGCCGAGGGCTACCTCGCCGGCCCCGAATTCGGGTTCAACTACGAGCGCGTCGGCAGCCAAATCAAGATGCTGCGTGAGCACGGTACCCCCATGGTCTTCGGCGTCTACGAACCTGGGCACCTTCGCCACGCCATGCACTACGTCAACAACGGGCTCTCCACGCCCGGCTCCATGTGGGATTTCTACCTCATCGGAGACTACGGCCTCACCGCCACGGATCCTATCGGGACGAACGGAATGAAGCCGAGTCTTGAGAGCCTGTACTACTACCTCTGGATGATCGAGGAAGCGAAGGTGAAGCACCCGTGGTACATCTCGATCTGGGGTCAGGGGGCACTCGATGACACCTCAATTCTCCGAAGGGCGATCGAGCTCGGGGGTCACATCAAGACCGGCCTGGAGCTGTTCTATGATCCGGCCCGCAACCCGACAAACCTTGAACTGCTTCAGCAAGCCCAGGACATCGCTCGGGAGGTCGGCCGGCCCATAGCGACCGCGGACGAGGCGAGAGCGCTGTACAACATCCGCTGATCCGCGTCCGACGAAACTCCTGTGCCGGTCCAGACCACGATGAATGGCGAGCATCCGGCGGAGTCGTCTGCGACGGTTGAGGGGCTACTCACGCAAGCGCACCTCGAACGGGGGCTGCCTGCGGCAGCGCCCATGCGGCGTGTCGTTGTTGGAGCCCCGTCACAAGCTCGTGCACGATTTCGTCGGGTGACCCTTGCACCCCCTCGTCGCGCACGCTTCCCAGGCTCTCTGGCGACCAATCAAGTTTCATGGCGCTGTAGACCGCGTCCACGACTGGACTCAGTCGCCCGGGTGTCTCAAGCACGATGCAAGCGGTGAGAAGCCGGGCTCGGCGCATGGCGCGCTGAGCGATTCCCACGATCTTCACCTGCCCCCGCGCGTTTACGCTATGGATACCCGCACAGTATTCGCCGGCGACTTGCCCTATTCGTGCGTCGATGCCCAGGTCCATCAGTACGTCCCGAAAAGAGGCAGCGCCGGCATCGAAGGCCGCAATGTGATTGTTGAAGAGCGCCAGCGGTGCCATGAGATCGATGACGAGACAGGTCTGGTCATACGCCACCGCCCGTCCTCCTGCGAGGCGAATCACCGGGTCAAAGCCGTGCTCACGAGCCGCTGCCGACGCGGCGGCGAATTCTGGCATCAAACTCTCCCGCCGGCTGAACGCCACGGTGGGAACGGGGCGGTAAGCCCTGATCCGAGCATGATCGTTGAGGTCTTCCTGCATGCCGCGGAGCACACGCAAGCTTTCGTCGATGTCGTCTTGCGCTGTGGTGCCGACCCGGCCCAGTGATAATTCCGGCATGCGAGCGGGCAGCTGTTTCGCATCGGTCATGACGTGCGAGACCTATTTTCTGTATTCATGGACAGGAGACCGTTCGCTTGACTGATCAGCTGGCAGTTCTGTCTGCACGCCACGAGGTGCGGGTGCAGTCCTGGTTGCTGTCGCGGCCAGGATGCAGGGCTGGACGAATTCGACACGGGCCAACACGCCGTGGGATCGCCATCCGTCGGCCTCCTCACGCATTGATTCGAATTTATCGCTTCCAGAAATAGCCTAGATCGTGCTGGATATTCTTGCAATTGACGAATCTTGATACACTCAAGTATCTTAGCGAAAGGAAAAGCCTTGGCTGCTGATTCTGAACCGCGCCGCTTCATGACGAAGGTGGCGCGCATGTATTACACGCACGGCATCCGCCAGATCGAGATCGCGGCGAACCTGGGCATATCGCAAGCCCGCGTTTCCCGGCTACTGCAGGCCGCCGAGCAAGCGAAAATCGTGCGAACGATTGTTGTCATCCCGGAGGGCCTGCACGCGGAGATCGAAGAAGATCTTCAGGGGCGCTATGGGTTGTCCCAGGTTCACGTCGTGGAGGCGCTGGATCCGAACGACGAGGCCGGCATCAATCGCGACCTCGGCGAGGCCGCCGCGCTCATCCTCTCGGCAATGCAATTATCGGGGAAAACTATTGGCTTCACTTCGTGGAGCCGGTCACTGCGTTCACTCGTGGCTACCCTCGAACCGTCGAAAAAGAAGTCCGACGCCACTCGCATCGTCGAGATGCTCGGGGACGTCGGCCCGCCACAGCTGCAGCATGATTCCACCCGTTCCACGCAGCGCTTTGCCGACCTGATCGGTGGGACTCCCCTGTTCATCCGCGCTCCGGGGGTTCTCTCTTCTGCGGAAGTGCGTGAAGCAATGATTAGCTACGACGCACACACCCGCGAAGCGATCGCGGCGTTAGATGAGTTGGACGTGGCCCTTGTCGGTATTGGTACCTGTAATATCGACGCACCGTTGGAGCCGGGCGGCAACTTTTTCACAGTAGAACAATTCGAAATGGCAAAGTCGCTCGGCGCCGTCGGACAGATCAACCTCAGGTTTATCGACGCGGAAGGAATCCCGATCGAGAGCGAGCTTGACTCCCTTGTGATCGGCGTGACCCTGGCCCAGCTTCCCGCAAAGGGCGGACGATTTGCCGTCGCTGGTGGAAGGTCGAAGTACGAGGCTGTGCGCGCGGCCCTGCGCGGTCACTGGATCGACACCCTGATCACGGATATGGAAACGGCAGAGCGACTCCTGCGGGAGTAATCGCAGGTGAGCGGCGGCCCGCACCGCGAGCCGCCGCCGCCGTCACCGCATGCACTCTGTTAGAGCGGCGCTTCGAGTTTCGTCTTTAACGCCGCGAGGAACTCGGCCGCAACCGCGCCATCCAGGGCGCGGTGATCCGACGTCAGGGTCAGTTCGGCGATCGGCCGCCACCCCCCGCCATCCTCAGTCCAGACATTTCGGCGGATCGTGGCTCCAACCGCAAGGATCGCGGCTTGGGGCGCATTCACGATGGCATCGAAGCGGGTCACCCCGAGCATGCCGAGATTCGAAATCGTGAACGTCCCTCCAGTGATGTCGTCGCGCCCCAGTCCGCCGGAACGTGCACGGCCGACGATGTCGCGCCTGCGCTGAGCGATCTCTTCAAGATCCAACTGATCGGCGTTGTGAATAATCGGTACTGTCAGACCCTTATCTGTGGCGACCGCGATACCGACGTGAGCTCGGGGGAAAGATACGACCGCTTCGCCGTCGACGTGGACATTCACCGCCGGCACCACGGTCAGCGCATGCGCGGTTGCGCGAACAAGCACGTCAGTCACTGTCGCCCCCGGCACGACGACCTTGGCACGCGACGCCTCCGTCATGTCGACCTCTACCGTGAGGTGGAACACCGGCGCTTCCCACGCCGTGACCATGCGCCGCGCCGCGGTTCGACGCATACCCTTCAGCTCGGTGCGCTGACCCTCGTCGAGATCCAGTGGTTGCGTCATCACGCCCGCGCTTCGGTCAAGACGGCGGTCGTCGAGGCGCCGGCACACCCGTACTCGCGCATCTTTGCGATCGTCGCGACGATCATCTGGCGCTTTCCTTCAGACATGGCATCTTCGAGCTGGCGGTCACCCTGGGCCCAGGTCTCTTCAATTCCGCGGCGAAAGGCATGGCGCAGATCGGTATCGGCGTTCAGCTTGTGCACACCAGCCGCGATCGCGGCGCTGATATCCGACTCCGGTACTCCCGACGCTCCGTGCAGAACGAGGGGAACGCCCGTGACATCCCGAATGCGCTGGATTCGTTCGATGTCCAGGGGCAGGGGGTCACCGGAAGTGATGCCGTGCATCACGCCTGCCGAGATCGCCAGGAAGTCGACACCGGTTTCCGCGACGAATCTTTCGGCTTCGTCGACGTTGGTGTAGTGCGCCGACCAGTCGATCCCATTGGATGCATCGGGAATGCTGCCCAGTTCGGCTTCCACTGGAACGCCGAATGAATGGGCGACCTGAACGACGTAGCGGGTAGTTTTCAAGTTTTCTTCGAATGGCAAGTGCGAGCCGTCGAACATGATCGAGTCAAATCCGAGACGCAGCGCTTCGAACACCTCGTCGTACGTTCCGTGGTCGAGGTGGACAACCGCATCCGCTCCCCTGCCGTCAAGTTCACGACGGGTCATGCGGTAGGCGGCCTCGAGGCCCATGTGAGGAACGATCGCCCGCCCAACCTGCAGGAACACTGGTGATTGAGCGCGAATTGACGCTTCGATCAGTGCTTGCGTGGTCTCAGGGTTGTGCATATTGAAACCACCTACCGCATAGCCGCCTGCTCGGGCGCGGGCAACGTAGTTTTCGGCTGTCTTCGTGGTCATCATGATCCTCTCGATTGATTCTGTTGTTGGACCAGCACGTCAGTGTGCGGCCAGTATCGGGACGGAATCTGGGACCGTCCCGTTAGTCGGGTGAGGTGGTGCCGGCGGCATCATGCGCGCGGATCGCACGGCGGCCTGCCAACCGCCGTAGAGCTGGTCGCGACGATCGCTGCTCATACGGGGCTCGAATACTCGCTCCGCGCGCCACGTTTCGCGCACGAGATCTTGCGCGTTCCAAAGACCCACCTCCGCTCCCGCAATATAGGCAACTCCGAGAGCGGTGCGTTCGAGGCCCTCCGGCCGAACGACCGGCATGCCGAGGATGTCTGCTTGGAACTGGCACAGGAAGTTGTTGCAGACCGCTTTTCCATCTACCTTCAGCGACGTCACGTTCATACCGCCGGCGCGCAAAGCATCAAGGTTGTCGCGCGTCTGGTACGCCATGGCTTCGAGCGCCGCGCGAACAATTTGGTCGATGCCCGTGTCAAGGGTCAACCCAAAAATTGATGCGCGGACGTCTTTGTCCCAGTAAGGGTCGCAGAGGCCGGCGAACGCGGGAACAAAGTACACGCCCTGAGTATCCGTGACCCGTTCTGCGATGCGCTCCATCTCCGCTATGGATCCAACTGCCCGCATCTTGTCACGCAGCCAATGAAGCGTCTGCCCGCTGTGGAATACCACCCCTTCGACTTCGTAGCTGGTGAGTCCAGGAATGTTCATCGCCACGCTGGTAGTCATTCCGGCCAGGAGCAGCGGGCTGCTCCCGACGTTGGCGACGAGCACGCCAGCGGTTCCAAACGTGTTCTTGACTGAACCCTCGTCGAAGCATCCCTGCCCAAAGAGCCCGGCCTGTTGATCAGCGATGATCGCGTGGATGGGTATGTGATGACCGGCGCCGCCGGGCAGAATGCTGGGGTCAAGGTAGCCGAAGTGCGAATTGGAAGCACGCACCTCGGGGAGTAGCTCCTGAGGGATTCCGTACACGTCGCACAGTCGGTCGTCCCACACGAGTTGGTCGATGTTGAGCAATGCCGTTCGCGACGCCGATGTCGCATCGGTGACGTGCTCACGCCCGCCGGTGAGGTTCCAGACAAGCCAGGTGTCGACCGTTCCGGCAGCGTAGGCGCCTGTGCCTGCAAGCGCTTTGAGTCCCGGGACATTCTCGATGAACCAGGCCAGTTTGGGGGCTGAGAAAAACGAGTCGTTCCGGAGGCCGGTGCGCGTGCGGATCTCGGCGTCGAGCCCCATGTCGGACCAGCGCTGCACGATCTCATCGGTCTGGTGGGAAGACCACATGATCGCATTGTGAACGGGGATGGAGGTGGATCGGTTCCAGATCAGACAGGTCTCCCGGTGAGTTGTCACCCCGACCGTTGCGATATCGCGCGCCGTCAACCCCGACCGGTCCATTACCTCGTCGATCGCTGCCCGCATCGCAGTCCACAGCTGGGCCGGGTCAAGTTCAACCCAGCCGTGGTTGGGGAAAAGGGGCGTGAGCGAATTTGATGCCTCGGCGACGATCCGCCCGTCCGTATCGACGAGTACCGCCCTCGCGCTGCTCGACCCTTCGTCGAGCGCGAGGACATAGCGGCCTGTCATAGGTCTGCCCGGCCGGCGTGGACGCCGACGTCGCCGACGGTCAACCCACTTTCACGTGCACCGGATGTCGTGCGACCCGGAATTTGCGCTGTGGGTCGGCCGGGGACGGCTAGGTGGCCGAGCCACTCAACGTAGCCGTCGATCTCATTCTGGATACGGTTTTCATCCCAGCCATTGATGGCCGCCATGATCGTCGCGATCCGCTCGGCACCCTCAATGCCGTGATCCGGTTCAAACGCCAGCAGAAGACGTCTCGCCATAACGTCTGTGAGAGTTCGCGCAAATTCTTCATTGATGGCGAAGACCACTTCAGCGGCCAGAGCCCCCGACTTCTCGTCGACGATCTCAGCAAGACTGGCGTCGTTACTCACGAGAGCCACTATGTTCGCTGCCCGCACTCCGTACAGAGCGAGGAGGCGCTTCGCCACTAATGGTGGCAGAGCACCGTTCGAAATGAACGCCTTCGAGAACGTCTCATAGTTCGCGACTCGAGCACCAGGAAGTGGGCTCGTCAAAGTGATTGTTTTGACCTTCTTGGCGCCCAGGCTGCGAAGCGCCAAGTCGACGGCGTCCTCTGAGAGCTGCCGGAACGTCGTGAGCTTGCCCCCGATAACGGAGAAGAGGCCTTCGACGCCATCTTTAGCGTGGTCGTGGATGATGTGACTGCGCGGAATCTTCCATTCGGGCACACCGGGCGCGTAGGGCAATGGCCGCACCCCGCTATAGGTGTACAGAACATCGTCGGTGCTGAGTTTTGCGCCCGGCACGAGAGTGTTGACCTCGTTGAGCAGGTAGTCGATTTCCGACTGTTCTGCGCGAGCAGAGTCCGGCTCCTCGTCGTAGAGGTTGTCGGTGCACCCGATGAGGTATCTGTCCATCCACGGTATGACGAGGACCAGACGGCCATCCGCCTGCGACTCGTAGTACACGACGTCACGAGGAGCCCCGGGGAAGGGAGCCACGACGATATGGCTGCCTTTGGAGCCGCCGATGAATCGGGGTGAACTGACTCCCCCAAAATCAGCCAGCAGGCGGTCGACCCACGGGCCAGCGGCGTTCATGACCACGCGTCCGCGCACGGAATGACGTTCTCCGGTGATCGAATCAATGTACTCGACGCCGGTCACTCGAGAGTCGGACTTCAGGAGCCCATCGACTCGGGAGTGGGTGACGATGTCGGCCCCGTCACTCTTTGCTGCCACCGCGAGTTCAACACAGAGGCGCTCAGCATATTCAACCTGCCCGTCGATGAAGACCGCGGAACCTGTGAGTCCAGCAGGCTCCATCCCGGTGAAGCGGGACAGCACCGCGCGCTTCGTCAGAATGCTGTGATTGGGTTGCTTCTTGTCCCACGAGAGTACGTCGTAGGCGATCATGCCAAGGCGGATCAACCACGACGGCCGCTTGTTGCGGGCGTAGAAAGGCATGAGAAGCGGCACAGGCTTCACGAGGTGCGGAGCGAGCTTGAAGAGGCGCTCGCGCTCCTTCAGGGATTCGCGCACCAGGGCGAAGTCCTTATGCTCCAGGTATCGGAGGCCACCGTGAATGAGTCGCCCCGACCACGCGGACACACCACTGCAAATATCTTCCTGGTCGATGACGATGGTTCGCAAGCCACGCGCGGCAGCGTCGCGCGCTATGCCGAGTCCATTTATACCGGCACCCACGACGATGAGGTCATAGGGTGCGCGGGTGTCGCCGGCGTTCACTAAAGATGCGCTCATGGCTCCTCCTCCTTCGTTGTTTTCGTCTACGCTCGCGTTTAGTCGGTTTCGATCACAGCAAGAATGGTGCGGACCTCGACTGAGGCACCTTCCTCGACCAAGATCTCCACCAGGGTTCCCGTGGCGGGTGACTCGAGGGTTTCCTCAACCTTCTCCGCCTCAACCTCCGCCAGGGGTTCGTCTTCATCGACGTGGTCGCCCACCTTCTTGAGCCACTCGACGATTGCCCCTTCACTCATTCCCATTCCCCACTGGGGAAGCAACACATCTATACGCGCCATTTGATCCTCTTTCGTAATTAAACTGCGGCTGCGACCGGCTGAAGCGCCGGCAGGTCGACGACGCGCCGGATGGCGGCCGCAATGGTGGCCTTCGTCGGATACATCTGCTTTTCGAGCGAGGGACTAAAGGGAATTTGCATGTCCGGTGCCGTTACACGAATGATCGGGGCTTTAAGCGAATCAAAGATTTCTTCCGCGACGAGCGCACTGATCTCCGCCGCTGCACCGCAGGTGCGGTGCGCCGGCTCGGCAACGACCAATCGACCCGTCTTCGCCACCGACCGCAAAATGGCATCACGGTCGAGTGGAACGAGCGTTCGTGGATCAATGACCTCGACGGACACGCCTTCCTTTGCGAGTTCTTCCGCTGCAGCCACGGCCTCCGGCACTGAGCTCGAGATAGCTACGACGGTGACATCCGTTCCTACCCGCGCCGTGCGTGCGACGCCCAGCGGCACCCAAAACTCGTTCTCGTCTACGTCCTCCTTCGCGCTCCACAGGAGGCAGGCCTCGAAGCTGAGGATTGGGTCGTCGGAATCGACCGCGGAGCGGAGAAGCCCTTTTGCGTCTGAGGGCGTGGCGGGGGCAATGATTTTCAGTCCGGGGACGTTCATGAACATCGGATACGGACGGTCCGAGTGATGCGCGCCGGTGTTCAGTCCATAGAACATGGCGGAGCGGAAGACCACGGGCATAGAGGCCTGGCCGCCGAACATGTACCGGTTTTTCGCCACCTGGTTCACGAACTGGTCCATGGCCATGTAGAGGAAGCTCGAGTAGGAGAGGTCGACTATCGGGCGCAGCCCGGTCATCGCAGCACCAGCGGCCGCGCCGACAATGCCCTCCTCGGAGATCGGGGTGTTGCGAATGCGGTTCTTGCCGTAGCGCTGCAAAAAATCACCCTTGTCGCTGCGGGATTTGCCGCCGCCGGTCGTGCCATAGACATTGGCTTCGACGTCTTCGCCGATGATTATGACGCGCTCGTCGGCGTCCATGGCCTCGCGCTGGGCTGCGCCGATAGCACCCAGATAGCTCATCACAGTCATGCTGCGGACTCCTTGTCAGTGTAGAGGTCGTCGAAGGCGACCGAAAGATCGGGGTAGGGACTCGCGTCCGAGAATGCGACAGCCGCGTCGACCTCGGCGAGCGCAGTGGCTTGGAGGCCATCGAGTTCATCGTCAGAGAATCCATGGGATGCCAGATAGTGGCGAAAGAGCATGATCGGATCTTTTTTCAACCAGGCCTCGCGCTCTTCGGCGTTTCGGTAGTCCGTACCTAGTCTCAGCCCTTCGGAGTGTTCGTTGTACCGGTAGGTCATGACCTCCACCAGTGTGGGGCCGTCCCCGGCGCGCGCCCGTGCTACCGCTGCGGAGACCGCGTCGTAGACAGCCAGAACGTCTTGTCCTTCTTCAACTCTGATTCCGGGCATCCCGAATCCAGCGGCACGTTCGGAAATGATGCCCGATGTCACGGTGTGAGCCGGGGTGCTCAGCGCGTACTGGTTGTTTTCGCACAGAAAGATCATCGGGAGGTCCCACACGCCGGCCATGTTCATCGACTCGTAGAGGACGCCCTGATTGGCGGCTCCATCGCCGAAGAACGCGAGCGCTACTTTGCCGTTGTTCAGCACCTTCGACGAGAGGGCTGCTCCATTGGCGATCGGGATCGACGACCCCACGATGCCGGACTCGCCGAGGCTTCCCACCGCGAAGTCAGCAAGGTGCAGCGAGCCGCCCTTGCCTTTGCAGACGCCCGTCGCCTTGCCTACAAGCTCAGCCATGAGCGGGCCGAGCGGTGAGCCTTTTCCGATGGGGTGGCCATGGCTGCGGTGGTTTCCGCTCATGTAATCACCGGCGCCGAGGGCCATGGTGGCGCCGACAACCTGCGCTTCTTGCCCGATGCTGGTGTGAACGGTGCCGGGAATGTGGCCTCGTTTCACCATCTTGGATGCACGCTCATCGAACGCTCGGATTCTCAACATTCGCAGCTGCATTTCACGCAGGGTATCGCGTGCCAGTTCGGCCATTGGGAACCGCCTTTCTCTCGACGTCTTCGTCTGCGTTCGCGAGTGAATATTCATTCGCGTTGTGAAACTCTATGCTACGCACTTCTGTGTCCCACTGCAAGCGAATCCGATGGGACATCAGACCAACCGAGTTGATGCCGTACAGCCGCCGGAATGACATGGTCCACTCGGTCGAGAATGTAGGTGGGCTGGTCCGCTGCAGCGGTGCGCGCCACCGAGTCGAGGTCGGCGTCTCCGGTGAGAACGAGCGCGGAGTCCATCCGGGCATCCACGGCCATTTTCACGTCCGTGTAGAGCCGATCGCCCGTCATGAGGCATTGCTCAGGCCGTAGCCCCAGGGTCGCCATCACCGTTTCAAGCATGATCACGCTGGGCTTTCCGGCGTTGGCGACGCAGGACACACCGGTGCACGCCTCGATCGCCGCGACAATCGCCGCCGCGTCAGGCTCGCCGCGGCCACCAGGAAATGGGCAATAGCGATCAAGGTTGGTCGCCACGAGGATCGCATCCCGCTTCCACAAAGCGTCGAATGCTATTTGAAGCTTGGAATAGTCGAACCCTCGGTCATAGCTCGCCAAGACGATCTCTATCTCGTCGGGGTTGGACGACGTAGGGATGCCCGCATCCCGCAGCGCCGTAATCAGCGGTTGTTCAGCGATCGGGTAAACCGTTTTACCGGGGTGTTCGCGACTGAGCCAGGCGACCATGCTCACCACGGAGTTGACAACCTCCTCGGGTGCAACCTGAATGCCGAGTTTCGTGAGTTTGGATACGTACATTGCCCGGTCGAGCGTTGGGTTGTTCGAGAGGAACACCACCCGACGTTGCGTCTCGCGGAGGTGCGCCAGGAGCTGGAGCGCTCCTGGAAGAAGCTCCTCGCCCAGATAAATGGTGCCGTCCAGGTCGAACAGGTAGGCGTCGTAGACCCGTTTGGGCAGCGCCCGCAGTGCGGTGCCCCCCGTCGGCGCCGCGGGCAGGCCGAGGCTGGTCGCTGTCGTTTCACTCACGCCATCACTTCGATCCGGTCGTGGAAAAAGGAGCGGAACGCGGGGTAGATCGCCGCGTATCGGCGATAAAGCGCTTCGTAGTCGTCGGCCGCTTTCGGGTCGGGTTCATATCGCAAATCGGTGGCACTCATGGCCTCGGCGGCGTGGCGAATGCTGGGAAAAAGTCCCGCCCCGAAGGCCGCGAGCATGCCGGCGCCGAGACAGGTTGTTTCCCTCTGGCGCGACAATACAACGGGCCGGCGCAGAACGTCCGCGATTATCTGACACCAGAGCGGGCATTGCGACCCGCCACCCATGGCGACGAATTCTTCTACGGTGTCCCCCGTGGCCTGCTCGACCTGGTCCTGGCTGAGCCGCAGTTCGAAGGCAACGCCCTCGAGCACGGCGCGGTAGATGTGGGCGCGGCGGTGCACACCCTGCAGGCCCACCATGATCCCGCGGGCCTCATGGTCCCAGTAGGGCGTGAGCGCTCCGTTCCAGTAGGGGACAACGTACAGGCCGTCACTGCCCCTGGGCACCACCGAGGCTTCGGACTCCAGGGCCGCCTCGATTCCGCCTCGAGACTTCTCCGAGGAGTGGGTGAACGTATCGATGAACCAGGAAATCATGTATGTGCCGGCCCCCACGAAGGTTTCGTATGCGAAGCTCCCTGGAATGGTACCCATCATCGCCCGATACGCCCTGTCGGGCTGGTAGTGAGAGGAGTAGGTGCCGGAGATCAAGCCCGTGCCGATATTGAGGTACGCCCGTCCCGGTGCCGCGACCCCCGCCCCGAGGCCGGCGCACTGTCCGTCACCGGCTCCCGCGACGATGAGCGTGCCAGGGAGCAGGCCAAGAAGCTCGGCGGCATCGATCGTGAGGCCCCCGATGACGTCTCCGGGAGAGTGCAGGGCGCACAGTTGAGAGCGGTCGAGACCGAGGTGCGTCAGGACAGCTGCATCGTAGTCGCCGGTTCGAATGTCGACGAGGCCGGTGGGGTCCATGCTTGCGGTCGAGGTCGCCCAGAGGTCGGTCATGCGGTGCACCAGATAGCCGTGCACCTCGACGACGTGCGCCGTTCGGCGCAAAACCTCGGGTTCATGCTCGGCCAGCCACAGCAATTTATAGTACGAAACGGTCGTGTTCGGCGGCTTCCCTGTGCGGTCGTGCACATCAGCCGAACCAAACTGGTCCACCTGCTCACCGGCCCTGGAATCGAGCCAGAGCATCGCGGGTCGCACGGCTTCGCCGTCGACGTCGAGGCATACGAAACTCTCGCGCTGGTGAGTTACGGTCAGGGAGACAACACGGCTGACGTCGAGGCCCTCGACGGCACTGCGCACCGCGCTTTGCATAGCTGTCCACCATTGGCGCGGATCTTGTTCACCGCGCCCCGGCGCGGGGATACTCAAGTCGAGCTCGGCCCGCCCACTGGCAACCTCGGTGCCATTCGCGTTCCAGACACTCGCTTTCGCGCCGGTGGTTGAGCAGTCCACCGCGATGACCACGCGATCATCGCTCATGACGTCGGCTCACTCTCCGTCTGAAAGGCCTGCTCAATCACCACGTCCACGTCGGCCGGCGTCCACCAACCAAGGAGGAAGAGCAGGTCGATGACCGTGAACCGGTCGCGCATGAAAAGACAGTTCGCGACAGCCCACCGCCAGATATCCGGGGTGACCCATTCGACAAGGTCGCCCGGGGTGGTGGGTGAGCCCGCGGCGAGCAGACCGGCCGACAATGACGCGGGCGTGGGCACTGTGGCAGCGATAGCGACACCATCGGAGATCGCGTCGGCGACGAGGCCCTTCATACGCTCGGGGTCGGCGTTCCACGCCTTGATCTTGCGGGCGTAATCGGACCAGCATTCCTCACCGCGACCGCCGGTCTCGTCGCACACATCGAACGCTCGCTTCACGTGCTGTTCGAGGTCGCTCGCTGCGGGGAAACGTAGGGTGAACTCACCTTCGGCGACCCGGCGGCGCAGTAGGTCCCACGCTGCGGACGCGACCTGAGTTGCAACGCCAACCTGGGCTCCGTGGAGGCCGGTCGGCAGGTTGTGGGCGGCGGCGTACATGTCGAGCATGTGCGAAACGACGTGCTCAACACCGGAGAGGCAGGCCGTGGTACCCGCAATCCCTGTGCCCATTCCGCGGATGGCGAGCATCCGGGTGAGGTCCAGCACGGCTCCGGGCGCACCATTGGCGAGACCGTCTGCCCAGGTGGCGGGGTCGCCGGCGAACTCGAGCAGGAAATCCCGGGGGGTCAGCCGAAAACTATTGTCAAAGCCCAGGCGGTTGGCGAGTTCCCAGTCGGCAGGAGCGGTGTACAGCGAGAGCACCTCACCGAAACCGGCAGTGTTCATGGCAACGGGTGCGTCTGCGATTGTCGTCGTGTCGGCGAGCACGACGTCGGGCCACCGGGACGGAATAGTGCGCTTCACCCCATTGCGCAAGACCACCGAGACGTTGTCGGTAAAGCCGTCGACGGATGCTGCGGTCTGCACGATCACGAGCGGGATTCCACCTTGGCGGTCGGTGGCCACCTTTCCAATGTCCGAAATCGTGCCGCTACCGATCGCCACGGCGCAGTCATATCCTTCAATGGCAGCCGTCGCAGTTTCGAGCGCGTCTTCGTCGGCGTGCAGCTGTCCCGCGTGACCAAGCACGACAATCTGGACCGCGAACGCCTCGGCAAGGAGTTCGCACAGTTGCTGCTTCAGGTCGCGGCCGTCGCGCAGGATGGTCGTCTCGTCGACGAGCACTACGACTCGTTGCATTCCCGTCGATCCAACGGCTATCAGGCCCTTCACCGCTGGGACCAAGCCGAGGCTCGCTTCGGGCGATATCACCAGTGAGCGGATGCCGAGTGGCACCAGTTCGACCGCGTCGGGTGTTGAGGCGATGACCGCGCGGATCGCGTCGAGGTCGGTGGGATCGGTGATCGTGGCGAATGCACTCATGTGTGTCTCCTGCTCGACTTTCGGTCAGTAAGTACCGCGGCGGCGATGACGGCGCCAATAACCACGGGCTGGAGGTTGGCGGAGACGTTCAGCAGCGACATTCCGTTATTCAGGACTCCGATGATGAGGAGTCCGACGAACGTGCCAAGGAGGCTGCCCGATCCGCCAGAGAGGCTGGCTCCGCCGATGACCACTACGGCGATAACGTTCAGGAGGTCGGCAGCGCCAGCGGTGGGCTGAGCGGAGTCGAGTCGCGATGTGACCAGAAGACCGGCTACTGCGGCTAGTAATCCGGCGATGGTGTAGACCAAAATTTTGGCGCGCCGCACGGAAAGTCCGGATAGGCGAGCCACCTCCTCGTTTCCGCCGATCGCATAGAGCGCACGGCCCGACGGCCTGAACTTGAGCCAGAATGCCGCAGTGGCGAATATCGCGACGAGAATAACGCCTTCAATAGGAACGCCAAGAATGCTCGTCGCTGTGATCGCAATGAACCAGTCGGGGAACCCCGTGATTGGGTTGCCGTTGGTGATGAACAACGCGAGGCCAGCCGCTGCCGACATAGTTGCCAGCGTCGCGATGAACGGTTGCAGTTTGCCGTAGGCGGTGAGGATGCCGTTGATGAGGCCAACGAGGGCGCCCACGATAAGGCCCGCGAGCAGCGCGACTTCGAAAGGCCACCCGGCCATTTTGTAAATCGCGGCCATGGACATGGAGCTGAGCGCCAGTACGGAGCCAACCGACAGGTCGATGCCTCCCAGGAGGATGATCAGAAGAGCTCCGACCGACATGACGCCGACAGCTGAGACTTGGCTCAGGATGTTGAGCAAGTTGCGAGGGGTCAGGAAGTACGGGGATAGGAATGAGAGTGCGACGAATATAACGATCAGGCCGATCAGGGGACCGGGAATCTGGCTCATTATTTGCCGGACTCGACTCGTGTTGCCGGACGCAGCAGACCGCGGCGCGATCTCGCTCTGCGTGGGCGGAGAGTCTGGCCGAGGTGGGGTGACGTTGCGGTCGACTATGGCCATGATTCAGTTCTCCTGCGTGCTGATCGGCGTTCGGAACTCTTCTTCGCCGTCGATTGGCGACTCGAGTGGGGATTCTCTTGGGACGTTGCTGAGCGCAAGGGCCATGACTGCTTCCGGTGTCGCGTCCGCGCGGTCGAGAATCGCACGCTGGCGGCCACCGGACATCACGAGCACGCGGTGCGACAGGCCGAGTACCTCTTCGAGTTCTGATGAGACGACGATGACGCCGACGCCGGTTTCGGCTAGTGCTCTGATGGTCTCGTAGATCGTCATCTTCGCTCCGACGTCGACCCCTCTGGTGGGCTCGTCGAGGATGAGCACCTTGGGTTCGTTCACTAGCCACTTCGCCAGCAGGACCTTCTGCTGATTTCCGCCGGAGAGAGAGCCCACGGGAATGTCGAGTCGTCCGCGGATGTCCAGGAAGTCGCGCAGCTTGTTCGCCGTGGCCGTCACCTTCTTCTTCGTGATAATTCCGGCTGAGCTCAGCTCTTTCTCCCACGGGAGAGTGATGTTTTCGGCACCGGTGCGGTCCAGGTTGAGTCCTTGGCCCTTCCGGTCCTCGGGAACCATCGCGATCCCAGCGTCGATGCCAGACCGTGGGTTTCTGATATGAACGACCCCGCCGCGCACGCTGATCTCTCCGGCGTCGGCTTGATCTGCCCCGGCGATGGTTCGCACGACCTCGGTTCGGCCAGCCCCCACGAGGCCAGCGAAGCCGAATATTTCTCCGCGACGAACATCGAAGTCGATGCCCTCAAATACTCCGGTTTTGCTCAATCCTGTGACCGAGAGTGCGATCTCGTCGGTAGCGGGCTTGGGCGCCCGGTGCGAAAAGACAAAGTCGCGGCCAACCATTGCCTTGACCATTTCGTCTTTCGTGATCTCACTCGCTGGCCAATTTCCCACCAACGCTCCATCCCTGAGGCACACGATCGTGTCCGCGACTTCTTTGATCTCGTCGAGGCGATGGGAAATGTACACGACCCCCACGCCACGTTGTCTCAACGCTGCGATCTGGGCGAAAACGTGTTGCGTTTCGGACTGTCCGAGGGAAGCCGAGGGCTCATCGAAAATGATGTATTTCGGTTCGCGGGAGAGGGCGCGTGCAATCTCGATTTCCTGCTGCGCCGCAATGGAAAGTCCGGCAACGAAGCGGCGTGGGTCAGTCTGTGAACCGACGAGCTCGAGGTATTCCCTCGCCTCGTCGTTGATGCGATTCCGATCGATCACTCCTCGGCGACGAGGCAGCCGCCCGATAAAAATGTTTTCCGCTACCGACAGCTCAGGAACCATCCGAATCTCTTGGTGAATAAGCGCGACGCCATTTTTTAATGCGTCTGAAGGCCGAGCTGGTTCGTAAGGGACGCCGTCAATGGTCATCGACCCGCCGTTGGCTTCAACTATGCCCGCGATAATCGACGACGTTGTCGACTTTCCGGCCCCGTTCTCGCCGATGAGTCCAATGACGTTTCCGGGCCGGAGCGTAATGTCAACGTCCTTGAGTACGGGAATTCCCCAGTAGCTTTTGGACAGCCCCGTGCAAATGAGACCCGCAGAATCTCCGTCTGCCCGGCCGTCGTGAGTTGTTTGTGTAAGTGTCTGTACCACTCTCATCCATTCATCGCGATCGGAATAGAGGCCGGTGGGAGACGGTCCAACGTGGTTACCACGTCTCCCACCGGCAGCTGTTCGATTACTTGAAGTCGGGACCGTAGAACTTCGCGGGATCGTTGTCAGCGACGTTCTCACCGGTGACGAGCACCGTGTCCTGGTACTGCAGTGCGGGAATGTCGCCGCCGTTTCCCTCGGCAATCTTCACCGCGTCCTGAACCGACAGTTGCCCCATAAGGTACGGCTGCTGCGCCATCGTGGCTTGGGTGAGTCCGTCTGCAACCGCCGTGAACATCGTCGGAAATCCGTCGATACCGACGAAGACCAGGCCGGTGCGGCCTTCCTGCTGTGCAGCCTTAGCTGCGCCCAGAGCCATGGCGTCGCTTTCGCCGAAAATTGCCTTCAAGTTGGGATTTGCCGTCAGGATATTCTGCGCGGCGGTGAATGCCTTGGTCTCGTCCCAACCGGCTGATTCCTGAGCGACGACTTTAACGTCGGGATAGTTCGCCAGTGCGTTTGCGCAGCCTTCGCTGCGCTGCAACTCCGCGGTGGAGCCGAGCGGGCCTTGGAGGATCGCTATGTCGCCGGCGCCACCGAACTGGTCAAACATCCAGGTGCACAGCTTCTCGGCTGCCGCGACACTGTCCGTCGCGATATAGGTCGCAAGTTTGCCGTTGCCAGACTCAGGCTTTTGGTCGACGGCAACGATCGGGATACCGGCGTCATTGGCCAGCTTGACGCCGGCTGCTGCTGACGTCGCGTCCTGGGCGATGAAAATGATCACATCGACCTGCTGGGTGATCAAATCCTGAACCTGGTTGACCTGCTGACCGGAATTGTTGTTGGCGGAGAGCGTGACGAGCTTATAACCGGCCTCGTCTGCAGCCTGCTTCATTCCGTCCACTGCTGCGACGTAGAACAGTGATTTTTGGTCCGCGACTGCGATCCCAATCGTTTTGCCATTCTCGCTGCCGTTCCCGGAAGCGTCTGCCGGGGCAACAGTCGCGCTGCAGCCGGTAAAGAGCAGGGCGGCCGACAGCGCGGCTGCGGAGGCGATCATACTTTTCGGTCGAAATTTAGTCCTGTGCATGCGTTTCTCCTTTGAAACTATTCACGATGAGTCAAATATTTATTCATTAGTTGATCGACCATTCGGCCTAGGGTCGAGTGTGGCATGCTGCCGGAAATGTGTCAAGAACCGACATCGTCATGCCGCGCCTGATTGCGACTCCTTAGACCACAGCAGCCCATGGGTATCTCGCACCCCTGATCCCGTTCGATATAGCGACGAGATGCTGGTTCAGCTGTCAAGCGCAGTGAGATCCTCCAGCCATCGGGGAGGCACGGATCGGTGCGGCGCCACCGGCGAGACCGCCCCGTAACCAGGTGAATCCACCCCCAGCACAGACCATGTTTGCGGACAAGTCACGGCAATAGCCTCGATGAAAGGACACACTGCACCCGGTTTTGCGGCCGGGGTCTTGAGCGACGGTCGACTCGTTGCCCAGCTGGACATAGTTGTCACCGGGTACGACCACGTGTTAGTGCACGATTTTGAGGTCGGGGACCCTGTCAGGATTCCGTGTCGTTCCTGAAAGCAGCGGAGCCTTCAGCCAGCGGTGCACGATTTGATCATGAGACCGCTGACTGGCGCAGTCTTACGTCTGCCATTGCCCAGGCCTGCCACGCTGCTGGGTCCTCCGTCACTATGCCCGCTAAGTTCGGCGGTTGAGCCGCGTCTGACCGAGACGATGAATGATCACACGCATCGCCCCAGGCCCATGAAGGCAACTGCGAAGCCCCCGTTCCGGGCCGGAACACCGGCAGTGCGTCGCTCTTCTTCGGTGAGACCGCAGGCCGTCGGCCACAGCAGAGTCCGCTCAGAACGCCTCAGGTGCCACGGTCACGAGCTTCTCGTTGACTGCGACCCGTATTTTATTGAAGCGACCGGATATGTCAGCGAGGGCCGTCCTCTCCGCTGCGCCGCGAGGACACGGTGAGCGATTCCTTGACACCACCAACGCTTGTCGCCGTGCTCCGCCGGAAGTCGATCGCTGCTCTGCAAGCGGCCGGCACCGAGAACGTACGTCCCACTTTCGGCTGCACAAGCGCCGCTGTTAGCTCCAGCGCCACCTACGATTTGGTGGTGGATCGTTTGAGGCCTGTTATGTTTTCCAGTGATAGTTCGGAGTCGGCGAAGGTCTGATCGTCTGAGAAGGACTTCATGCGTGCGATGCGGTAGATGATCAGGCCGTAGAGGCACTTGGCGAGGATGTCGGCCACGGAGTAGCCGATTTGCAGGCCTACCCAGGCGTCGGATCCGTCGATGCCGATGCCGGGCAGTAGGTAGGCGATCGGGTAGACGCCCCAGGTGGCTAGCAGCAGCAGTCGCAGCAGGCTGATGGTCTTGCGCACTGTGGCGGGCTGACGTTCCAGCGATCGAGTGAGTTCGACGAAAAGCACGTAGAGGATGTATGCGAACGGGATCGAGGACAGCAGGCCGAAGATGCCGCGGGTCATGTTGTCGCCGGCCATTTCGCCGGGGTAGCCGAGGGCGATCATGAGGGCGGCGGCGGGAATCAGCCGTGTGAGCAGGCTGGTCTGCACTTTACGCGCCAAGGCCAGAACGGCCACGAGCTCAAGCAGCAGCAGCGGCACGGTCAGTAGCCAGTCGACGTAGCGGTAGCCCTCGTTGAAGGATGCTCCGGCGACTTGGGCATAGTTCCCGCGGCCGCCGACGGCTTCTGTAACGAACGCTTCGGTGAAGGAGTTGAAGATGCGGAAGTAGTGGTACGCCGCAATGCCACAAACGATGGCCGCAACGGTCATCGCCTGGCGGTAGCGCGGAAGTACTCGCGGTAGGCAGATGACCAGAAAAAGAGACGTGAACAACTGCGAAGCGATCACGAGGGAGAACATGTTGTAGATGGTGTCGTACTGGGTCTGGGTCAGGGAGTCAGGTATCACGATGTCCTCTGCTGTTCACGAGCATTCGCCGAAATGACGGGGATCAAACGAAAATTAATAGCTGATTAGGTTATGTTTCTCAACGTACTCCGGCAGACAAGAGTTTGCCAGCCAATTCAAGACGGATTCCTAGAAATGCTGGTCAGCTTTGGGTTTCTCGGGGTGATTGTGTTCATCACCCGATCCGCACCTTGCACGGGATCGAAGGCGCGTTGGCACGGATGACGCCTGCCGGGGACGTGGGTTTCGTGTATCGCACTTCGATATTTTCGGGCGTTAGAATCATCCGGTGATCATTGCACTTGCTGGTATCTCCCCGGAAGCCGTTGTCGATCAACACCTGTCGCACCTCGTGAGTGATGGCATCAGGGCGAGTCCCAACATTCGCGGTGGCCAAATGGCGGCGGATGCTGCGCTCGACGCGTTCGATGTGGCACGGTACGCCGCGACGCGCAACCAAGTGCTTCCGGAATCAGGTCGCGGAGCCTCCCGGTTGTCGCCCTACATTCGCCACGGGTTACTTCCGTTACCGGAGGTCTGGAACGCGGTGGCAGCAGGTCCGGCTTCGGATGTCTCCAAATTCCGCGACGAATTGCTCTGGCAGGAGTATGCCAGACATTTATATGCTCGAGTTGGCATGCATCTGCACCGCAATTTGCGGTTCGACGTTGCATGGTTGGGGGATTTTGCGCCAGCGGCCTGGCCGCGCGAAATGGCCTGCATTGACTGGGCACTCGCGAGTTTGGAAACGGACGGCTGGCTGGTGAACCAGTCTCGTATGTGGCTCGCCTCGCAGTATGCGGTGCGATCCGGAGCGGGATGGGTAGCCGGGCAGGAGTATTTTCATCGCCACCTGCTAGATGGTTCTCGCGCTGCCAACCTGCTCGGATGGCAATGGACGGTTGGTGCGGGCTCGAGCAAACCCTACGGATTCGCACGTTGGCAGGTCGAGAAACGCGCGCCCCAATTGTGTGCGGCTTGCCCCCTCAACCGCAACTGCCCGATTCAAAACTTTCCTCCCGACCTGGATCTGCGCCCCGTTTCGAATCCGACGCCGCTGCTCGCGCGAGACGACGATCTTGCAACGACCCGAGGTCCCACCACGGTCGTCCAGCGCACCACGCCACAATCGGTCTTGCTCACCGTCGAATCGCTTGGCGATGCGGATCCAGCTCTTCTTGCGCATCCACAGCTACCGGCCTTCTTTATCTTCGACGAACCGGCCCTTGCAAAACTTCAGCTTTCGAGCAAACGGCTGGTATTTTTCGTCGAGACGCTCCAGGATCTGGCGATGCGCCGTGAGGTGATCGTGCATCTCGGAGACCCGAGGCAGATCGCTCCAGACCTCCGCGCCGCGATCACCTGGGCGCCGGTCCCGAGCTTTGAAAAATACTCCGGGACCGCCGCGGAGCTTCATCCGTGGCCCTGGCTTGGCCAACCACATGCCGGCTCTGTCCAGAGTTTTTCGGCGTGGCGCAAGAATCTTACGCAGCCGAAATAGTCCGGAATTGTTTCACTCACCGGCGTGTGCAGTAGCGTGAGGAGCCGAATCCGACCGTGCACGCCTACCGTCCGCGCCGTCGCCTGAATCACTAAGGCTGATTCCTTGCTCAGTTGCTCAGTTGCTTAGTTGCTCAGCGGCATACTTTGACTCGCCGCGGGCCAACGCTTGGTTTTGAGAGGCTGAGTCGTACTGTCACCTACCCGGGGCAGTCCGGCCAGGTTGCATCTGTCGGAGGCCGCGCGCTTAGTTGCCTTTGTGTGGCGTCAGCTTGCGAAGGGCACTGGCCTTATGCGCGGCTTCCGCATCCGTCTTGTCAGATTTCACGATAAACGCTGGCTCCTCTTTCGAAGCGTGGAACGCTTGGCCCGCGAAATCAAAGTCGCTCGTCTTCTTCTCGATTACTTCTCCCTGAGTTCGCCCCTGAGATGTCGCCCAACTTACCCGGTCACCTTTGCTGAAGTCCGTCATCCTCGAAGCATACGGACGGAAGCGGATGTGGGCTAGCAGGGTGGGGTTGGTCTTGCCCAGGGTCGGCCAGGCACGGTGGGAACGAAGCCGCCGCGCGGGATCGTACTTCGTGCTCACGCGGGTGGCGGGATGGCCGTGCGAGGTGCACGAGTCTAAATAGAGAACTCATCACACTGGTCAGCCACAACTTCGAGGACTACCGTTGCTTTTCCACCCGCTAATGAACGTCCGTGGCTAGACCACGTAGTCGTTGACGCAGTCAGGCCCAACGCTCATGACGTATCCGATGAAGAGAAGGTAAGAATGACCGATGACAGCAGCACCCAAGACGAACCGATCCAAGATCAACATACCCAACCGGATGACGCCAAGGTGGCGGGGATCCTGGTGCAGCAGGAGGCTGATCTGGCCGGTCATGACGAGGCGCACGTCTTGAGCGCTCTGCGTCAGCGTTTTACTGACGTCGGAATACACGTCAGCGAGGACACCCTTCAAGATCATGCACAGCGCATCGCCAGCCTTGAACCGAATAGGTTCTCGAAAAAGTAGACAAATGTCTCAAAACAACGTTCAAAAACGCAAAGACCGTAGCTAGAGCTCGGCGAGCGAAGCCGAGGCCCAAGCGAAGCAGGCTCAGTTCGTACCACAATCGATCGATGCGGACGCCGCTGACGACGTCAAGGTGGCCCCGGGGGCCGGCGGACCGGACGGTCCCGGAGACGTGGATATGGATGGGTCGGCATCAACTCGCCCCCGTACGGTGAAACCGAACCGCCTGACTGAGGCCGATCCCCCGGTGCGTTGTCACCGGGTCCGCATTCATCTAGCCGGCGCTGGCCCCAATCACTGACCTGATCACGTTCGGCGTTGCCGCGCGCGAACCGCACCCGGCAATTCCGCGGCCCCTGCAAAAACAAAGCGGGCGTACGCCGCCGTGTTGGTAAGCAGCGGTATTCCGGTGGCCGATGCGGCACAGTCAGCTGGCCGCCACACCGTGTCGCTCATCGTCCGGCGCCCGTGAGTGAGAATCGAATGTTGTGAATATTTTTTCAATGACGGACGTGACAGATTCGCAACATTCCACGTCTTAGAGATAGCGCCTCCTGGCGGGGAAGACCACCGGCCTTCCTGACCTTCGATCTGCTGCTCGTTTCATGGAAAGGAAGAACCTGATGTCCTCTGCACCTGTTGAACCCCGCTCTGATAATCGAGACACGACGCCCAACGCAGCCCAGCCGGGTGCCCACGCAGCGCCGAACGACAATACCGTTCGGAAAGGCGTCGTCGCGAGAGAGAAAGAACAGTTCGGTGGCATGAGGTTTCGCACGGCATTTTTTGGATGGCTGACCGCCACCGGAGCCGCGGTACTCCTGACAGCGCTTGTTGCCGGAGCCGGCGCAGCCGTCGGGCTTGGAACACAGGCCGACCCCAACCGGTCCGCTGATCTCGCGGCCGAGAACGCGTCGGCTGCCGGCCTCATTGGAGCCATCGCCCTGATCGTCGTCGTTTTCGTCTCGTATCTGTGCGGCGGCTACGTAGCCGGCCGCATAGCGCGGTTTAGCGGCGCGAAGCAGGGCATCGCGGTCTGGCTGTGGGCGCTGATCATCGCAGTGGTCCTGGCCGTCGTGACAGCCATTGCCGGTAGCCAGTTCGACATTCTCGCCAACCTGAACAGCTTCCCGCGCATCCCGATCAACGAAGGCGAACTCGCCTTGAGCGGCGTCATCACGGCGGTCGCGATCGCAATCGTCAGCCTGGGCGGTGCCGTCCTGGGTGGCATCGCGGGGATGCGATTTCATCGCAAGGTCGACAAGGCTGGCTTCGGGCGTTGAACAGCGGCACCCGTAACTGCCCCTCACCGTTCACCCCACACCGTTACGGTGCCGATGATCCCTGAAGAAATCACCCTCGAACGCCAGCCCATCGCCAACGCGGGCAGTGACACGGCCTCAGAGGACCGTTTGGAGTAAAGCGTTCGGGGCTCAGCCGAGCGGAATACCCCGGGAACTCATGAACGGTACCGGCGCAACCGGGGCTCCGCCGACACGGACTTCGAAGTGCTCGTGGCAACCCGACGAAGCCCCCGTCGATCCGACGAGGGCGATGGTGGCGCCAGCGGCAACCTGCTCGCCCGTGCTGACGAGGAGCTCGCTGTTGTGCGCGTAACCGGTTTGGATCCCATTGCCATGATCGATCAAAACCCAGTTGCCGTAACTGCCCTGGAAGCCAGACTCGACGACAGTTCCCGCTTGGGCGGATTGAACGGGCTGACCACACGGTGCGGCTATATCGGCACCCGAGTGGAATGGCTTAACACCGGCGACTGGCGCATTGGGGCGCTCTCCGAAAGGAGAGCTGAGGCGGCCCGATACCGGGAGCGTCCAGCCGTCGCCCGTTACTGCGGCAACATCGGTGGCGGCGGCCTGCACGTGCGCGACGGGCTCGGGCTGGGGCTCCGGTTTCGGGGCAGCAGCGGAGGTGTAGCCATCTCGCTGGACTGTGAGCGGTGCAGCCGAACTGACCTGCAGGCTCTGGACGGGCCTGGAAATGGATGAGGTCTGTCCCGGTGCGGACGACGCGTCCGCGACCACCGCGTAAGCCGGTACGGAACCACTAACGGCGAGGACGGCAACGAAAGCCATAGCGACCGGCCCGATTACGTAGCGCTGCATCGACGTCCTCACCCTGCCCACGGTTGAAAGCGAGGCGTCACGAGGGCCGGCTGGTGGCGCCCCATCGGTGCGGCCAGTTACGGGCGCCCGCCGGCGCACGGCGAACAGATTTTGGATGGGACGCATGCTTCAACTCTCGTTATCGCGGCGGAGCGCGGGGCGGTAGAACACTTCACCGGAGGCGTTTCAGCCGGGACAGGGCCCGGGGAAACGGCACTTACCGGTGAGAAGAGCCCTAAATTGCGACAAGGAGATCGTCATGACGCCAAGTGCAGAAGAACCGAGGTTATCTCAGAAACCTGAGTGCGCGGTGTCTACGAGCAGGCGCGCTCAACCCGGGCAGGACCCGTGCGAGGGGTCGAGCTTTGCCATGGTCGCCACCAGGCCCGAGTATTCGTTTTCAACGCCCATTGCGAGGGGACTGAATGTATCTTCATCTGGTGCCAGAGGCGCGAGGTCGTGAAAGCCCAAAAAGGCCCTTCACCAGGTGGTGAAGGGCCTTCGTTGGTTTTGCTACTTCGCGAGGAAGGCGAGTACGTGCCGGTTCCACTCGTCCTTATGTGAGACGGTGAGACCGTGGGGGGCGCCTTCGATCACCACGAGTTCGCTGCCGGAGACGGCCGCGTGAGTGCGCTTGCCACTGACCTCGAACGGCACGATGATGTCGGAATCACCGTGTATCACCAGGGTCGGCACGGTGATTTTCGTCAGGTCGTCGCGGAAGTCCGTCGTGGCGAATGCGGTCGTGCTGTCGACCGTGCCCTTCGGCGACGCCATTTCGGCGATATCAAGGTTGTAAGCAATCTGCTCCGAGCTGACCTTCGGCTTATTCAGCAGCGACGGCTTACCGGCGGTGAAGAACATCTGAACAAATTCGTGCAGGAAAGCCGGCCGGTCCCCGGTCAACCCGTCGTGGAACCACTGTGCCAATGCGGCATCCACGCCGCCATCTGGGTTGTCATCCGATTTCCACAGGTATGGTGGCACTGCGCTGGCGAAGACGAGCTTCGCGACGCGATCTGTACCGTACGTGCCCACGTAACGGGCAACCTCACCGCCACCCATTGAGAATCCGATCAGGGTGACGTCCCGTAGGTCCAGGGTGTCGACAACAGCCTTCAGGTCGGCGGCGAAGGTGTCATAGTCGTACCCATTCCACGGCTGCGACGACTGGCCGAACCCGCGACGATCGTACGTGATCACCCGGTAGCCGGCGTCGACCAGCGCGGGCACCTGACCCTCCCAGGACCGGCTGCTCAGGGGCCAGCCATGGATCAGGACGACGGGCTCCCCGGCGCCGACATCTTCATAGTGCAGTTCCACGTCGGGATCGTTCTGACCGGGGACGGTGATGAAGGGCATGTTCTCTCCTCGTGATCGGAATGGTTCGTTGGAGTTGTCCAGAATGCTGACTTAGAGGTAATCGGGTTTCGCTGGAAGAACGCTGAACGACAAGGGAAGAGCGATGTTCCACCGTTCTCGCGGTCCGTGACGACGCAGACGGTCACCATGTGTCACTTAGTCTCGGGCGCCCTTGACTGCTTGCAGCGGCGATCAGCACCCGGCGTTGGTTTTGTCCTGGTCCAGTTGCAGTACGAGAACGATGTTCTGCACGGTGGCGGCGTTCGGATCGTAGCCGACAGGGCGGTAGCAGCTCACGAGCACCAAGCGGTTCGGGATCGCGTCGGTGAGTTCGTCGTTGTACTTGTACTCAGCCTTAGCCAGCTTGAGGGCCTTCTGTTCGACGTAGCAGAGCCGGCCGTTGGCCGTATCGATGCTCGCTACCGCTCCGGAGGGCACGTCCTGGAGGCCGTTGAAAACGGCCTCGTTGACCGAGGAATGACCGTAGAGGTAGAGCGTGTTCGTCGCATCCGTTCCGGCCAAACCGCCAGGAATGGTGGTGTCCCAGGAAATGGTGGTGAGCTCGGGGGGATCGAATCCGCCCAGTTCGTCGATCATCGTCTGGGTGTATTCGAGGACGGCTCCGTCGATTCCGATCGAGGGCACCCGGAGACGAAGCGGCGCGGATGCGCTGATCACGAGGTCAGAAACGGCCGCGGGCGACGCCGATCTTTCCGGGGCCGGCCGCTGAGTCGTGCTCATCGGCTGGACCGTCGGGGCAGACACCTGCTCGGTCGGGTGGAGGACGATCCACCCGACGAGTACGGCGCAGAGCAGCGCCGCTCCGCCGCCAAGCAGCGCTCGTCTAGCGACGAGCACCGATCCGGCGCACGGCAACGGCCGCAACCAGCAGCCCAGCCAGCATCAACAGGCCGACCACGATGAGGAGGGGGGACGTGTCGCCTCTGGCGGCAACGTGGGTGAAGCCGTCGGTCCTGGAATCATGGAGAGTGTTTTTCGCGACCGGCGTCGCCGTCGCGACAGGTGCTCCCGCAACCGGCGTCGCCGTCGCGATCGGTGCTGTCGCGGAGGCGAGGGCGATGTTCGTCAGGGAGGCGGTGCAGGTCACGAGAGATCCGCCACCGTTGGCCGTGTCGTTGCACTGGTTGATGGAAACCGGCAGCTGCGCGCTCATCGTGGACGGTGTAACGCTGCAGATGACCCGCGCAGCAGCGCCGCCACCGTTGACTGACCCGTTGCACTGCGTGATTGTCGCGCCCGTCGTATTGGCGGGGAACGGATTGCAATCGAGAGTCGGTTGGGTGCCTTCCGCGCCGGACCCGTTGCACTGGTCGACCGTTGCTCCGGTGAGGGTGGTCGACGCCGCCCCGGTGATGTTGTTGGTTACGAAAACGTTGCAGACCACGCTGGCACCTCCGCCGTTCGCGGCGTTGTTGCACTGGTTCACCGACGTGGTGAGCGAGTCGTAGGAGGTCGTAACCGGCGCCGTGCAGATCGGGGCCGTATTCGCAGCCGCGTGACATTCTGTGACGGTCACAACGGAACTCGTCACTCCCGTGGTCGTGTTGAGGTTGTTGATGACGGTGACGTCACAGTTCAGTCCCAAACCACCGGTGTTGTCGGCGCCATTGCACTGCGTGATCGATTCAGCGGCGGAAGCAGACCCGCTCGAAGGAGCGAGGGTCAAGCCGAGAACGGCGATGGCGAGCGCAGCGGCCAGGGTGAAGACTCGCATTAGCGTGGCGGTGAAACGAGGTGCGCCGATACGGGCAGGTTTAGTCAAGGCCGTATTCACAGCTCTCCTCAAGGTAGGTTTCGAGGCTATCACGGGGCGCCCCAAACGGAGGCCAGCGCGGGCCCGCGCAGTAGGCCGGTCAACAATCACTCTTCGGCGTTTTCGATGAGCCACACGGACGAGTCGAGGCCGCATCGGATATCCGACCCGGTCGCCGTCGCCCCGGCAGGGTACTGCCCGTGGCCGGCGGAGCCGGGGTCGTGCCGGTGACCGACGATCAATAGGGTGCCCGCCGGCAGCAGCCCCGTGCGAGACTGTGCGTCATCGGGAAATTCCTGGCCGCACCGTCTAGATTTTTGTCACGCAGTCGAAAATGCCGAGTTGTCTGGCGGATACAAGTTCTGTTGCCGACCGGCAGTGGGACGTCAGGATTTAGGATCTCGATCCCACCCTCGATGCTGTTGAGCGGCGCCTCAAGCGCCTGCGGCCGGGTCAGGCACGGTTGTGACGGATGGCTACCGCACCGCCCGGGAGGCATAAAAATACGGCCGGACCTGCGTGAACAGGGCCGACCGCATCCGTTGTGAAATTTAGCGTTTGCGCTTTTCGCGCACGCGCATGCTGAGGTTGATCGGGCTTCCTTCGAAGCCGTAGATCTCGCGCAGGCGACGCTGGATGTAACGACGGTAGCCCGGGTCGAGGAACCCGGTGGTGAACACCACGAACGTCGGCGGACGGCTTGAAGCCTGCGTGCCGAACAGGATGCGCGGCTGCTTACCGCTGCGCACGGGGTGCGGATGCGCGGCAGCGAGCTCGGCCAGGAAGGCGTTGAACTTGCCGGTAGCGATGCGGGTGTCCCACGACTCGAGCGCAAGCTCGAGGGCCGGAACCAGCTTCTCCATGTGGCGACCGGTCTTGGCCGAGATGTTCACCCGCGGGGCCCAGGCAACGTGGGCCAGGTCCTGCTCGATCTCACGCTCCAGGTAGCGGCGACGGTCGTCGTCGATCTGGTCCCACTTGTTGAAGGCGAGCACGAGCGCACGGCCCGATTCGATGACCAGGTCGATCACCCGCACGTCCTGCTCGCTGATGACCTCGGTCACGTCGAGCAGTACAACAGCCACCTCGGCCTTTTCAAGGGCGGCGCTGGTGCGCAGCGAGGCGTAAAAGTCGGCGCCCTGCGAGAGGTGCACACGACGACGGATACCGGCAGTGTCGACGAAACGCCAGACCTTGCCGCCGAGTTCGACCTGCTCGTCGACCGGGTCGCGGGTGGTGCCGGCGAGCTCGTTGACAACAACGCGCTCCTCCCCCACCACCTTGTTGAGCAGGCTGGACTTGCCGACGTTGGGGCGGCCGAGGATGGCCACGCGGCGCGGGCCGCCGACCTCCTGCTTGGCAACATTGGAGATTTCGGGCAGCACGAGCAGGATCGCGTCGAGCAGGTCGGCAACACCACGACCGTGCAGGGCGGAGACCGGCCACGGCTGGCCAAGGCCGAGCGACCACAAGCTGGCCGCTTCGGGCTCCTGACGCACGTCGTCGACCTTGTTGGCGATCAAAAAGACGGGCTTGCCGCTCTTACGCAGCATGCGCACGACGGCCTCATCGGTCGAGGTCGGGCCCACGTTGGAGTCGACGACGAACATGACGAGGTCGGAGAGGTCGATGGCGATCTCGGCCTGAGCGGCGACGGAAGCGTCGATACCCTTGGCGTCGGGCTCCCAGCCACCGGTGTCGACGAGGCTGAACTTGCGTTCGTGCCATTCGCCCTTATACGCCACGCGGTCCCGCGTGACCCCGGGGGTGTCCTCGACGACGGCCTCACGGCGGCCGAGGATGCGGTTGACCAGCGCCGACTTGCCCACGTTGGGGCGGCCGACGATCGCGATCACCGGAACGGCCGGCAGGTACTGAATGGCGTCGGGGTCGTCGGTGACGGCCTGCAGTACGTCGAGGTCTTCCTCGTCGAGATCGTAGTCGTCGAGTCCGGTGCGCAGCGCGGCGGAGCGCCGGGTGGCCAGTTCCTCGTCGAGGTTGGCAAGTCGTTCCGCCAGCTCGGTGTCGAGCACTGAGCTCGTGTCGTCGTATTCGTTACTCATTAAAAGCCCGCTTCGTGCGTGTGTGTATGACGTCGATGACCGCTTCAATGGTCTGCTCGAAGTCGAGATGGGTGGAGTCGACGGTTATCACACCGTCTGCAGCGCTCATGAAATCGACAACCTGTGAGTCAGCGCGATCACGCGATCGCAGCTGTTCTGCCACGGTTTCAGCCGATTGGGTCGTTATTTCCGCAGAGCGTCTAGTCATTCTAGCCTCCTCAGATGCTGTGAGTAGGATGCGCACCTCGGCCTCGGGGGCGACGATGGTCGTAATGTCGCGTCCTTCGACCACCACACCGGGCCGATCCACGTTGGCGGCGAGGCTGCGGAACAGCTCGGTGAGCGCCTGGCGCACCGCGGGAACGCGGGCCACAGCACTGACCGCGGCGCTGACCTCCGGTGAGCGGATGGCGTCGGTCACGTCGGCCTGGCCCACCGTGACGAAGTATTCGTCCGGGTCGGTACCGATCGAATAGTCGAAGTCTTTGAGGAGCGCGGTCACGGCATCCGCTTGTGCCGCATCAGAAAGCGCAGTCTCATCGATGTTTCGGTCGAGTACCAGCCAGGCCAGCGCCCGGTAGGCGGCGCCGGTATCGAGGTAGGCGAAACCGAGGCGGCGCGCAGCCGCACGGCTCACGCTCGACTTGCCGCTGCCGGCCGGCCCATCGATGGCGACCAGGATGGGGAAGGAGTGACGTGCCATGCTTTAACCAGCAATCCGCCAGCCGCGGTCGGCCAGCTCTTCGGTGAGGCGAGTGACGGCCTCGGGCAGTACAGAGATTTCGGCGAGACCGATTTGAGCGCCCGGCGAGTGTTCCAAGCGTAAGTCTTCGAGGTTAACGCCGAGTTCACCGATGTCGTTGAGCAGGCGGGCGATCTGGCCGGGCTGGTCGTTGACCATGACCACCATCGAGGAAAATCGGCGGTCCTGCCCGTGTTTGCCGGGCAACCGGGCCACCCCGGCGTTGCCGCCAGCGAGCTCCTCGGCGACCTGACGCTGCGCGCCAGGCTTGGCCGGGTCTTCGAGAGCGTCGATGAACCGGTCGAGGTCGTCGCGGTAGGCCACCAGCACATCGCGCACAGGGCCGGCGTTGGCGCCGAGAATCTGCACCCACAGATCGGGGTCACTCGCCGCAACGCGGGTCACATCGCGCAGGCCCTGCCCGGCCAGGTTGAGTGAGGAGTGGGCAGCGCCAGTGAGTCGACGAGCCATCAGGGTGGAGATGACCTGCGGCACGTGCGAGACCAGCGCGACGCCGAGGTCGTGCTCCTCGGGAGTCATCTCGACCACAATCGCGCCGAGGTCAAGAATGAGGTCGTCGAGCGGTCCAGCCTGCTGATAGCTGATCGCGTCGTGCGCGGCCACAACCCAGGGGCGACCGATGAACAGGTCGGCGCGGCCGGAGAGCGGGCCGCCCTTCTCCCGACCAGCGAGCGGATGCGAGCCGATGTAGCGGCTGATGTCGGCTCCACGCTGGCGCAGCTCAGCGAGCGGCGCCAGCTTGACGCTCGCGACATCCGTCACGATCGCGCCCGGGTAGGCCTCGAGTTCGCGGGCGACGATCTCGGCGGTGACATCGGGAGGCACACAAACCACGATGAGTTGCGGTTGGTCGCCGGGCTGCGCAGCGCGGCCGGCACCATAGTCGATGGCGATGCGCAGGTTGGTCGGTGACGCGTCGGCGAGGATCGTCTCGATCTTGCGATTGCGCAGGCCGAGGCCCATGCTGGTTCCGAGCAGGCCGACGCCGACGATGCGCACCGGGCCGACGAGGCGGCTTTCAGCCATGGTTGTGTCCCCTATCTGAGGTCGCTGGTTCGTTAGTTGGCGTCGGGCCGCGCACTGGGCGCCTGGCGGGACACGGTGAGCAGCTGGCCGAGTTCTTCGCGGGTGAGTTCCCGCACGGCGCCCTGCTGCAGCGTTCCCAGGTTCAGCGGCCCGAACTGGCGCCGCACGAGGTCAACCACGGGGTGACCGACGGCGTCGAGCATCCGTCGCACGATGCGGTTGCGACCGGAGTGCAGGGTGAGCTCGACCATGCTGTGCCCACCGCCGGGAGGGCTCGTGAGGATGCGTGCCTTGTCGGCGTGGATGGGGCCGTCGTCGAGTTCGATGCCGCTTTGCAGCTGGCCGATGGTCTGCGGCGAGACGCGGCCTTCGACCTTGGCGATGTAGGTCTTGGAGACGCCGAAGGAGGGATGGGCGAGCACGTGCGCGAGGTCACCGTCGTTGGTGAGAATGAGCAGGCCGCTGGTCTGGGCGTCGAGCCGGCCCACGTTGAACAACCGTTCGTCGAACTGGTCGGTGAATTCGCGCAGGTCAGGGCGGCCGCCCTCGTCCTGCATCGAGGACACGACGCCGACCGGCTTGTTGAGCATGAGGTAGCGGCGGGTGGTGTCGAGTTGCACGGCGATATTGTCGACGGCGACCTGGTCGGTTTCAGGGTGCACGCGGCGGCCGAGCTCGGTGACGACCTTGCCGTTCACGCGCACGCGGCCCGAGGTGATGAGGTCTTCAGAGACCCGGCGGCTGGCGACGCCGGCAGAGGCGAGCACCTTCTGCAGGCGCACGCCGTCGGCCGCGGCCTCTGGATTGAAGTTGGGGTCGCGGGGGGCGTTGTCGTGGGGCATGTTGTCCTGGGTCAAAGCAGATCCTCGAATCCGTCGGTGCCGCCGTCGAGCAGCGGCGATAGGTGGGGTAACTCGTCGAGCGAGTTGATTCCGAGCTGGGTGAGCAGCAAGTCTGTGGTGGCGTAGTTGATCGCGCCGGTTTCACTGTCGGTGAACGTTTCGATCACGAGGCCGCGACCGAGCAGGGTGCGCACGACGGAGTCGACGTTGACGGCGCGGATGCTCGCGACCTGGCCGCGACTGATCGGCTGTTTGTAGGCGATCACGGCGAGGGTCTCCAGGGCCGCCTGGCTGAGCCGGCTCGGATTCTGGGTGAGCACGAAGTCGGTCACAAGTTCGTCGTGCGTGGCGCGCACGTAGATGCGCCAGCCGCCGGCGACCTCGCGCAGTTCAAAACCGCGGCGAATGGTTCGGGTACCGTCCGGGCCCGCGACGCCGTTGAAATCGGCCACGAGCCGCGCAACGGATGCCGCCACGTCGGATATCGGCCGCCCAACGGCGGTCGCGAGGTGCACGAGGCCCTGTGGTTCGTCGGCGACCATGAGCACGGCCTCGAGCTGGCGGTCGAGGCCGTGAGCTTCGAGGGAAACGGATGCTGCGGCATCCGTTTTCGGGGCGCTGAGGCGCGTATCGGTGGTTGGTTCTTGAAGTGTCAGGCGGTTAATGGTCATAGTCGGCTCCCAGTGTGGCGAGATTTTCATCGGTCCAGGCCAGCCCATTGAGAGACTCGGTGCTCCACCGCAGGATGAGTTCGCCGAGCGGCTCGATTTGGTCGAAGGAGAGTGCCCCGTGGCGGTACAGCTCGAGCACCGCGAGAAAGCGCGCGATGATGACGCCCTTCAGATCAGCGCCGGCGATGAGCGCCCGGAACGAGATCGGCTCCCCCGACTGGAGCACGGCGACGACATAGGCGGCCTGTTCGCGGATGCTGACCAGCGGCGCGTGCAGGTGGTCGAGGCCCACAACGGGCAGCTCGCGCGGCGCCAGGGCGACGGCGGCCAGAGCGGCGAAGTCCGCGAGCGAGAGCGTCCAGACCAGCTCGGGGGTCTTCTGACGGTACTTCTCCTCGAGGCGCACCGAGCGCACGTGGCGGCGGGTCTCGATGTCGAGCTGGCCGTTGAACCAACGCGCGGCTTCTTTGAAGGCGCGATACTGCAGCAGGCGGGCGAACAGCAGGTCGCGGGCTTCGAGCAAGGCCACGTCTTCGGCGTCGACGAGTTCGCCCTGCGGCAGCAGTCCGGACACTTTGAGGTCGAGCAGCGTCGCGGCGACGACCAAGAACTCGGTGGCCTGGTCGAGTTCTTGGTCCGGCTCGAGGCCGCGCAGGTAGGAGATGAACTCGTCGGTGACCTGGCTGAGCGAGACCTCGGTGATGTCGAGTTCGTGCCGGGTGATCAGTTTCAACAGCAGGTCGAACGGGCCCTCGAAGTTGCCGAGGGCGACCGAAAACGCGGGCTTCTCGGCCGCGCTAGGCGACTGCGCCACGGTGGATCAGTTCGCGGGCCACCTGCAAGTAAGCCTTCGCTGCGGCGTGCTCGGGCGCGAAGTCGGTGATGGGCACCCCGGCCACGCTCGCGTCGGGAAATTTCACGGTGCGGCCGATGACGGTCTCCAGCACGCTGTGGCCGAAGGCGTCGACGACGCGCTCGAGCACCTCGCGGGAGTGCAGGGTGCGCGAGTCGTACATGGTCGCGAGAATGCCATCGAGTTCGATGGCCGGGTTGAGTCGGTCGCGCACCTTGTCGATGGTTTCAATGAGCAGAGCGACGCCGCGCAACGCGAAGAATTCGCACTCGAGCGGAATCAGCACGCCGTGGCTGGCGGTAAGCGCGTTCACGGTGAGAATGCCGAGCGAGGGCTGGCAGTCGATGAGGATGACGTCATAGTCGCCCGAGACCTTGCGCAGCACACGAGTGAGAATCTGCTCGCGGGCGACCTCGTTGACCAGGTGCACCTCGGCGGCGGACAGGTCGATGTTGGCCGGAATGACGTCGAGTCCCTCGACCGACGTCGGCTGAATCGCCTCTTTCGGGTCGACCTTGCCGTTGAGCAGCAGATCGTAGATGGTCGTGACGTCATGCGTGGGTACGCCGAGGCCGGCCGACAGTGCACCCTGGGGGTCGAAGTCGATGGCGAGTACCCGGCGCCCGTACCTGGCCAGGGCTGCGCCGAGGTTGATGGTCGTCGTGGTCTTACCGACGCCACCCTTCTGGTTGCAGAGAGAGATGATGCGGGCGGGACCGTGGCTTTTCAGCGGCTCCGGTTCGGCGAACTCGTGCTTTTCGCGCCCCGTCGGACCTACCGGTATCTCCTCGAAACCGGGAAGCGAAATTCGTTCGCTCAACTTACGCGTCACTGGCCCGTCCTTGATTCGTCCTGCATCCATCACTTGGTTGATTCTAGCGAGTGGAACACCTGGTCGCTTGGAGGATCGCCGCGCGGGCCGGTCTCTGGTGGCCGCGAGGCACCGGTTCTCTCGTTCGCCCCGCCACCATGGGTGCGCCCAGCGGTCAACGGGCCCGCGGGTGGGCAGTGGTGTACATGTCGCGGAGGGTGTCGATGGTGACGAGGGTGTAGATCTGGGTGGTTGCGACCGAGGAATGACCCAGAAGCTCCTGCACGACACGCACGTCGGCGCCGCCGGCGAGCAGGTGCGTGGCAAAGGAGTGTCGCAGGGTGTGCGGCGACACGGGTACCGTGAGCCCGGCGCGTTCGGCGGCGGCGCGAATGATCAGCCAGGCGTTCTGTCGGCTGACCCGTTGTCCGCGCAGGCCGAGGAACAGGGCCGGCGTCGACCGTCCACGCGCCGACAGCATCGGCCGGGCCCGCACGAGGTAGTCCGAGACGGCGGTGCGCGCAAAACTGCCGACCGGCACGATGCGCTGCTTGTCGCCCTTGCCGGTGAGGCGCACCGAGTCGAAGCCCTCCACGAGCACGTCGTCGACGTTGAGGTTGACCACCTCGCTCACCCGGGCGCCGGTGGCGTAGAGCAGTTCGAGCAGGGCCCTATCGCGCAGCCGCTGCACGTCGCCGCCGTCGGTGGCGGCGAGCAGCGCGGTGACCTGTTCGATCGAGATCGCCTTGGGCAGGCGCAGGGCGAGCTTGGGCGGTTTGGTATCGTGCGCGACGTCCGCTTCGACCAGGCCCTCATCGAGCAGAAAGCGATGGAAGCCGCGCACGGTTGAAAGGATTCGGGCGATCGACGCCGCCGTCAACGGTGATGTCGAACGCAGGCCGAGGTGCTGCACGAACGCCGAAATGTGCTGTCGGGTGACTGCGCGCAGATCGGTGATCGGTCGCGGCGGAGCACCGGCGGCAATCGTGGCGGCCGTGTCTGTCTCCGGTTCGGCTGCCAGCCAGGCCGTATACAGGCCGAGATCCCGGCGGTAGGCGGCGACGGTGTTGCCGGCGAGGCCACGTTCGACCGCCACGTGCCGCAGATAGGAATGCACCGCCGTAGCCACGGGCGCCGCGATCGACATGCTCAGGCCAGCGTTCTCAGGCCGTAGTGTTCCGATTACGCGGATGCCGCGGCCACGGCAGGTCCGCCGGCGCGAGTGCGCCCCACCCGCGCGAACGGGCCACTTGAGCGGCCAGAATGCTCAAGATGAGAATCGGGTTGGCAATGCGCCGCGCCATCACGGCGTCGACGCACTCGTCGAGTGAGACCCAGCGCAGCTCGATGTCGGCTTCCTCCTCGGTGCGCTCGAACGCTGCGACCGCGGAGACGCCCCGGGCAAGGTAGACGCGAATGGCTTCGTTGCTGCCGCCGGGCGAGGTGTAGAACTCGGTGAGCAGCGACCACTCGGAGGCGACGACATCCGCTTCTTCGGCCAGCTCGCGCTGGGCACCGACGACGGCGTTCTCACCGGTCACGTCGAGCAGCCCGGCCGGTATCTCCCAGCCACGCAGGCCGGTCGGGTGCCGGTACTGCTTGATCAGGAGCACCCGGTCGTGCTCGTCGAGGGCGAGCACGGCGACTGCGCCGGGGTGGTCGATATATTCGCGGGTGATACTCGCGCCGTTGTAGCCGAACGAGTCACGACGCACGTTCCAGATGGCACCGTCGTAGACGACGTCGCTCGCGGTTACGTGGACCGGTACAACGTCATCCTGCAGCAAATCTTCAAGCACTGAGTTCTTCTTTCACCTCGAACAACCGGCTGGCCTCCTGGCGTTCGAGCGCGGCCTTGATCAGACCGCGAAACAGCGGATGCGCGTGGTTCGGCCGCGACCGCAGCTCCGGGTGCGCCTGCGTGCCGACGTAGAACGGGTGCTCGTCGCGCTTGAGTTCGACGTACTCGACCAGGTGACGGTCGGGCGAGGTACCGGAGAACCACAGGCCGGCCAGGGCGATCTGGTCGCGGAAAGCGTTGTTGACCTCGTAGCGGTGGCGGTGACGTTCGGAGGCCTCATTGGCGCCGTACAGTTCGGCAACGAGGGAACCTTCGGCGAGGCTGGCCGGGTAGAGGCCGAGGCGCATGGTTCCGCCGAGGTCGCCGCCGGCGATGATCTCCACCTGCTCTTCCATGGTCGCGATGACCGGAAACTCGGTTTCCGGGTCGAACTCGCTGGAGGAGGCTCCCGGCAGGTTGGCCTTGTTGCGGGCGTATTCGATGACCATGCACTGCAGGCCGAGACACAGGCCGAGCACGGGGATACCGTTTTCCCGGGCGAATTTGAGAGCACCGAGCTTGCCCTCGATGCCGCGGATACCGAAGCCACCCGGCACGCAGATGCCGTCGAGCTCACCGAGCAGCCGTGCGGCTCCCTCGTCGGTTTCGCAATCGTCTGAGCCGATCCAGACGATTTTGACCCTGCTCTGATTGGCGAATCCGCCGGCTCGCAGCGCCTCGGTGACCGAGAGGTAGGCATCCGGCAGGTCGATGTACTTGCCGACCAGGCCGATGGTGACCTCGTGCTTGGGGTGGCGCACGGCCTCGAGCAGGTTCTTCCAGCCAGTCCAGTCGACCGTGTCCGCGGTGAGGCCGAGGGCGGTGACGATGTACTTGTCGAGGCCCTGGTCGTGCAGCATGGTCGGGATCTCGTAGATTGAGGCGACGTCGACGGCGTTGACGACGGCGTCTTCGTCGACGTCGCACATGAGCGCGATTTTGCGCTTGTTCGACTCGGAGACGGGCCGATCGCTGCGCAACACGAGGGCGTCGGGCTGGATTCCAATCGAGCGCAGGGTGGCGACGGAGTGCTGAGTGGGCTTGGTCTTCTGCTCGCCGGCTGCGCCGAGGAACGGCACGAGCGAGACGTGCACGAAGAACACGTTGCCGCGGCCGAGTTCGTGGCGCACCTGGCGGGCGGCCTCGAGGAATGGCTGGGATTCGATGTCACCCACGGTCCCGCCAACCTCGGTGATGATCACGTCGGGGCGCACCTCGTCGCTGGCCTGCAGGCGCATGCGACGTTTGATCTCATCGGTGATGTGCGGAATGACCTGCACCGTGTCGCCGAGGTACTCGCCACGGCGTTCCTTGGCGATGACCTGCGAGTAGATCTGCCCGGTCGTCACATTGGCCGACTGGCCGAGATTGATGTCGAGAAAGCGTTCGTAGTGCCCGATGTCGAGGTCGGTCTCGGCGCCGTCGTCGGTGACGAAGACCTCACCATGCTGGAACGGATTCATCGTTCCCGGATCGACGTTGAGGTAAGGGTCGAGCTTCTGCATGACAACCCGCAGGCCGCGTGCCGTGAGAAGGTTTCCGAGGCTGGCCGCCGTCAGGCCCTTACCGAGCGAGGAGACCACACCCCCGGTCACGAAAATGTGCTTCACGGTGCCGCTGGAATTGCTCGGGCCGTCTGATCGCGTGTTGTCTAAACCGCGTGTAATTATATTTTCCACCACGGGCTTCAATGCTATCACCTGAATTTGGTCGCTTACTTGTGAGACGGAGGAGTGGCGGGCTGCGCAAGGTCGAGCAGTTCTCTGGCATGTGCGAGGCCGCTCTTCGAGTCGGGGAGCCCCGAAAGCAGGCGGGCCATTTCGGCGGCACGGTCGTCGCCGCGCAGCTGGCGCACGCTTGAGGCGGTGACCGATCCGTCGCTGTCTTTGACGACACTGAGGTGGTTGCCGGCGAACGCGGCGACCTGGGCGAGGTGGGTGACCACGATCACCTGGGCGGTTTCGGCGAGTCGGGCCAGTCGTCGACCGATTTCAATCGCGGCGGCTCCGCCCACGCCGGCGTCGATCTCATCGAAGATGAAGGTGGGCACCGGGTCGGTCGCGTTGATGACGACCTCGATGGCGAGCATCACTCGGGACAGTTCTCCGCCGGATGCCCCGCGCGCGAGCGCTCTCGGCTCAGCACCGGCGTGCGGCTGGAACAGCAGGCGCACGAGGTCGCAGCCGGTGACGGTGAATTCCGCACCGGGTTCGACCTGCACGTGGAGGACGGCGTCCGGCATCGCCAGCGCGCCGAGCTCGGCGGTCACCCGGGCACCGAGTTGCACGGCTGCCGCTGCGCGTAACGCGCTGAGGGCGGCGGCGAGGCCGGTGACCAGCTGATGGTCGGCATCCGCTGCGGCAGTGAGCTGGTTGATGCGGTCAGAGTCGGAGTCGAGCTCGAGCAGACGCGTACTGCCGGTTTCCTGAAACTCGATCGCTTCCTCGAGGCCGCCCGGATATTTGCGGGCCAGAATGCTCAGTTCGGCACGGCGTTCCTGCACGATTTCGAGCTCGCGCGCACCGTCGGCGTCGAGGCCGGCCAGGTAGCTCGAGAGTTCGGCGGCAATGTCGGCAACGACGAAACCAGCATTGGCGATGGCGGTAACGAGCGGCGGCAGGGTCACATCGTGGGCGGCGACCCGGTCGAGGGCGCGCCGAGCGGTTTCGAGCAGGGCGACGACGTCGGGCAGATCGTCGGGGTTGTCTTCGGCCGAGATGAGCTGGCGGGCCTGTTCGCCGGCCAGACGCAGCTCTTCGAGGTTGCCGAGGCGTTCGGCGCGGTCACCCAGCTCGGCGTCCTCGCCGGGTTGCGGGGCGACGGTTTCGATCTCGATCAGCGCGGCCCGCAGGTCGTCGGCCTCGCGGGCGCGCAGGTCTTGTTCTATGACGAGCCGGTCCAGGTCTGCCTGGTTGGTCTGCCAGCGGTGGAAGGCATGCTGGTAGTCGCCGAGTACGGCGGCGAGTTCGCCGCCGGCGAAGCGATCAAGGGCGTCGCGCTGGGCGGCGGCGGAACGCAGGCGCACCTGATCGCTCTGCCCATGCACGACGACGAGGTCATTGCGCAGGTCGCCGAGCACGCTCGCCGGAGCTCCCCGTCCGCCGACGACGGCGCGGCTGCGCCCTTCGCTCGAGACGGAACGTCCGAGAATGAGCTCGGGGCCGTCGAGGTCTCCCCCGGCGTCGCGTACCCGCTCGGCGACGGCACCGGCGGGGTCAATGACCCAGCGACCCTGGACGAAACTCTGCGGCTGGCCTTGGCGCACGGTGCCAGCATCCGCTCGGTCACCGAGCAGCAGTCCGAGCGCGGTGACCACCATGGTTTTACCGGCGCCGGTTTCACCGGTGACGGCGGTGAACCCCGGGCCGAGCGGCAACGTCGCCTCGGCGATGACGCCGAGGTCGCGAATGAACAGCTCGTCGATCACTCGCGGCCGACCGGGCCGCGCCAGCCGGTGACCGGCAGGTTGAACTTGTTGACCAGACGGTCGGTGAAGGGGCCGATGTGCAGGCGGGCCAATCGCACCGGAACATCCGAGCGGCGAACGATCACGCGGGCGCCGCCTGAAAGGTCCTGGGTGCGGCGGCCGTCGGCGCAGAGCACCGCACGGGCACCGGTGCGGGATAGAACCTCCACTGCCAGAGACGATTCCGGGCCGACCACGATCGGCCGGGCGAACAGGGCGTGCGCGCTGAGCGGTACCAGCAGCAGCGCTTCGACGCCGGGCCAGACGATGGGGCCGCCGGCCGAGAACGAGTACGCGGTCGAGCCGGTCGGGGTGGAGAGCACGACGCCATCGCAGCCAAACGACGATAGTGGACGGCCGTCGACCTCGACGACAACCTCGATCATGCGTTCGCGGCTGGCCTTTTCGACGGTGACCTCGTTCAGCGCCCAGGTTTCGTAGACCACCTCGTCGGCGACCTTGACCCGCACAGACAGGGCGAGTCGTTCTTCGACCTCATAGTCGCCCTTGAGGGCGCGGCGCACCGCCTCACCGAGGTCGTCCCGCTCGCTCTCGGCGAGAAAACCGACGTGGCCGAGATTGATACCGAGCAGCGGGGCCGAACAACCACGTACGAGTTCGGCCGAACGCAGAATGGTGCCATCACCGCCGAGCACGATGACAAGTTCAAGCTCGGACATGCGCACCGTGTCACCGAGAATCGCGATATGGCCGTTCAGCTCCGGACAGGCAGCCAGAAGGTCGGCGCGTTCATCGCTGGCGAGCACCGGCACGGCCCCGGCGGCCAGAAGCTGCTTACAGACCGTCGAGGCGGCTTCGACAGAGTCGGTGCGGCCCGTATGGGCCACGATCAGAAAGTACCGCGGGGTCTCGCTCAATTCGTCACGCCCCCACCATGGTTTCGATCCGGTCCATCCATTCTGTCGGATTTGAGCCGGTCGTGGCACTCATCCAGCACAGATACTCGTGATTTCCGGCCGCCCCAATGATGGGCGAGGCGATGACGCCGCAGGTTTTCAAGCCGAGGTCCCAGCCGGCCCAGAGTACACCGGCCACGGAATCGGAGCGCAGTCCCTTGTCGTGCACGATGCCCTCACGAATGCCGCCGCGGCCTACCTCGAACTGCGGTTTGATCAGAAGCACGAAGTCGGCGCCCGCCGCGGCTGTGGCCACGAGGGCCGGTAACACGGTGGTCAGCGAGATGAACGACAGGTCGGCCACGACGAGGTCGGGTCGGGTGTCGATTCCGGATGCACCGGCAAGGGTTTCCGGGGTTGCATAGCGGATGTTGTAACCCTCGACCAGCTTCAGCCGCGACTCGGCCTTCAATTGCGCGGCGAGCTGACCGTGGCCGACATCGACGGCGATCACCTGGGCGGCGCCGCGTTCGAGTAGCACCTGGCTGAAACCGCCGGTGCTCGCGCCGGCATCGAGCGCTGTGCGACCGGTGACGCTGAGAGTGAAGGCGTCAAGGGCGGCGTTGAGTTTGTGGGCACCGCGGCTGACGTAGTGGTCGGTCGCGGCCACCTCGAGAACGGCGTCCGCTGAGACTTTGGTGCTGGCCTTCACGACCGGGAGGCCATCCACCGTGACGAGGCCGTCGGCAATGAGTTTCGCGGCTACGGTTCGGGAGCGAACCAGCCCGCGGTCGGCCAGGGCGGCGTCGAGACGGGAGTCGGGCATCCGTTCTGGTAGCCCGTCAAGCGGGTTGGTGTCGGTCAGGTGCTCAGGCATAGGTGCCTCTGTCTCATGGTCATGGGGGGTCTCATCGCCGGTCATGCCCGGCCCGCCGGGTCGGTATCAGCGTCTTCGAGTTGTTCGCGCAGCCGCTCGTGGAGCTGTGTGAACGCTTCGGCACGCTGCTCGAGCGGCCGGGTCTCGATGTCGGCCAGTTGCGCGGCGAGATCAACCGGGTCTGGTTCGGGCATGACGGGCTCGGGTTTCACACTGTCTAGGCTACTGCGCGAGATACAGTCGCTCCGGAACGTTGAGCCCGTAGATCGCCCGCCCGGATCGATAGATCGCGGCGCAAGCGGCGCGCAACAGGTTGATTCCGCCGTCGCCGTCTTTAACGATTTGCACGTCGTTGCCGGTGATGCGCACGCTCGCGCCGTTCACCGTGGCGGTCGACCCGTCCTTGGAGAACACGGTCTCCGGGTACGGTTCGTGCAACTGTTGCAGGTTCTCGATGATGAACGTCGGCCGGGACTCCTTATCGGCGGCGAGGGCCTGTTTGGCCCGGTCGATGCCGGTGAGCACGAGCACGGCCGGGATTCCGGCTCGATTGGCGCCCAGAATGTCGGTGTCGAGTCGGTCACCGATGAAGAGCGCATTCCGCGCATTAAATCGCCGGGTGGCTTCCAGAAAGATGGCTGCTTCGGGTTTGCCCGCAACGAGGGGAAGTCGACCAACGGCCGTGTGCACGGCGGAAACAAGCGTGCCGTTGCCGGGAGCAATGCCGCGGGCGACCGGAATGGTCCAGTCGGTATTGGTGGCGATCCACGGGATACCCGTACCCACACCGTCGGCGTTGAGTGCGAACGCCGCTTCGGCGAGATGCACCCAGCCGATCTCTGGCGCGAAGCCCTGAATCACAGCGGCCGGCTTGTCGTCGGCCGATCGGGTCACGACGAACCCGGCCTTGACGACCTCGTCGACGAGCCCGTCGCCACCAATGACGAGGATGCTGGCGCCGGGTTCCACGTGCTCTGCCAGCAGCCGAACGGCCGCCTGGGGCGAGGTGACAACGTCCGCTGCTGCCACACTCAGCCCAAGCTGGGTGAGGTGGTCGGCGACTGACTGGTCGGTGCGGGAAGCGTTGTTGGTGATGTAGCCCACCCGAATGGTCTCAGCGGCACGGTTCAGGCTCTCGACGGCCAAAGGAATAGCCGCCGAGCCCTTGTACACAACACCGTCAAGATCCGCCAGCAATACGTCAACGCCGGCCAGCGGCGTCGCCCACTCAGGCTTTCGGCGATGCAACATCCGGCTCGCTCTCGTCATCAGTTTCAGCTGTGTCGACAGCTTCAGCGACGATGTCGTCGGCGTCGTCGACAACCTCGTCGTGGTTGTCATCGTCGTCGTCGTCATCTCCGGCGTCTGCGGCGAAGGACGCGAGGGCGTCGTCGTCGTCGTCTTCCATCTCTTCGATTTCGATGGTTTCGTCATCTGCACCGGAAGCCCCGAGGGCGGCGTCGGCGCGCGAGGCACGTTCCAGCCACACGTCGGCTTCATCCTCGCGGCCAAGTTCGCTGAGCACCTCCGCATACGCGGCGAACAACTCGGGGCTGTACGAGAAGGCGGTAGTGGGGTTGAGCTGCGGAATTTCGAGTTCGACGAGCGCAGCGTCCGCTTCCCCGAGGTCCAGGCGAGCACCCGACATGGCGATCGCCAGGCCCACCTGGACGGATGGGGAGAGTGTGGAGCGATCGACCGAACGGCCCAGCTCGAGGGCGCGGTCGGGGCGGCCGACGCCGCGTTCGCTGTCGACCATGAGGGGAAGTTGGTCGTTCGAGCCGGAGATTCGACGGTAAGTGCGCAGTTCCCGCAGGGCCAGGGCGAAGTCACCAGTGGCATACGCGGTGATCGCGAGGCTTTCGCGCACCACACCAATCCGGCCAGCCCGGCGGGCGGCGCTCATCACGTGCCGGTGGGCGAGCTGAGGGTCCTCGTCGATGACGCGGGCGGCCATGGCCAGGTGGCGGCCGACGGTCTCGGCGTTTTCCTTGGTCAGCGTCTTGAGCTCGTTGCGGGCAATGCGGTCGAGGTCGTTGGCCGAGATGTCGTCGGGAAGTTCCGGGTCATCGTGGCGCGGACGCACCGAACGCAGCTCACGCTGCATGCGCTGCTCCTCGGTCATCTCCTCTTCGACGACGCGGGCATCGCGGTCGTTACGGGCCGGGGCGCCGTCGCGGGTCCACAGCTTCTTGCCGGCATCCACGCGAGGGGCGCCAGCACGGTTCGGCGAACCCCCGCGCTGGGTCCACGGCTTGCTGTCGTTGTCGGAGCGGGGCCGATCACTGCTGGGCCGATCGCTGCGCTCGGGCCGTGCGCCATCCTTGGCCCACGGCTTGCGGTCCCCGCCCTGAGCGGGACGATCCGAATTGCCGCGGTACGGCGGACGCTCACCCTGAGCGGGACGATCCGAATTGCCGCGGTACGGCGGACGCTCACCCTGAGCGGGACGATCCGAATTGCCGCGGTACGGCGGACGTTCACCCTGAGCGGGACGATCCGAGTTGCCGCGGTACGGCGCGCGGTCGTTACCACCGGAAGGGCGGTCGGAGTTGCCGCGGTACGGCGGGTGTTCACCCTGAGCGGGACGATCCGAGTTGCCGCGGTACGGAGCGCGGTCGTTACCACCGGAAGGGCGGTCGGAGTTGCCGCGGTACGGCGGACGCTCACCC